>NZ_JBSGBZ010000005.1:0-246568 GCF_053601495.1 Streptomyces sp. NPDC004721 | reverse complement strand
GCGGCGGAGCGAGTTGCCGAGGGTGTAGCCGAAGCCCGGCTCCAGCGGCTCGATCACGAACCGGGAACGGAACTCGTCGACGACCTCTTCGGTCAACGAGGGTCGCTGAGCGATCAGCATGTGTGGATCAGATCCTTCAGTCGTGGGCGCCCGCTATTTGACGCCCGACCGGGCCGCACCGAAAAGGTGCGGGTACTGCAAGGGTACGGGCGGCACGACCCATAAGGGCCGTACCGCCCGGAAACCGGCGCGAAGCAGCCGTGCGTCAGACGCGGCGGCGCTTCGGCGGGCGGCAGCCGTTGTGCGGGGTCGGGGTGACGTCCTGGATGGAGCCGACCTCGAGACCGGTGGCCTGCAGGGAGCGGATCGCGGTCTCACGGCCGGAGCCCGGACCCTTGACGAACACGTCGACCTTGCGCATGCCGTGCTCCTGGGCGCGGCGGGCAGCCGACTCGGCGGCCATCTGCGCGGCGAACGGCGTGGACTTCCGGGAGCCCTTGAAGCCGACGTGGCCGGCGGAGGCCCAGGAGATCACGTTGCCGGACGGATCGGTGATCGAAACGATGGTGTTGTTGAACGTGCTCTTGATGTGCGCGTGGCCGTGAGCGACGTTCTTCTTTTCCTTGCGGCGCACCTTCTTGGCAGCGCCCTGACGTCCCTTGGGGGGCATGTCGAAAACTCCTACGGGAGGTGGTCGGTCCTACAGCGAAGACCGCTGGACGGCGAGTGTCGCTGCGGACTACTTCTTGCCCGGCTTCTTCTTGCCGGCGATGGCGCGACGCGGGCCCTTGCGGGTGCGGGCGTTGGTGCTGGTGCGCTGACCGCGGACGGGCAGGCCGCGGCGGTGACGCAGACCCTGGTAGCAGCCGATCTCGACCTTGCGGCGGATGTCGGCCTGGATCTCGCGACGGAGGTCACCCTCGGTCTTGATGTTGTTGTCGACGTACTCGCGGATCGCGACGAGCTGCTCCTCGGAGAGGTCGCGAACGCGGGTGTTCGGGTCGATCTCGGTGGCGGCCAGCGTCTGCTGGGCGAGGGTCCGGCCGATGCCGAACACGTAGGTGAGGGCGACCTCCACGCGCTTTTCGCGCGGGATGTCAACACCGGAAACGCGTGCCATTCAATGGCTCCAGTTGATCTTCGGAGGTCTTCCGCAGGACCGACCCCCGGCCGCCGTACCAGGTACGAACCGGGTCCCCGGCCTCCGAACCGGGGGTGTCGAGCCGCGAGCGGCTCGGGTCCTGCGTATGAACATATTCAGCTCGCGTCGCGCGAATCTCTGCGATGAGAGTGCAGAGGGTGCGGTCGGAAGTGCGTCAGCCCTGGCGCTGCTTGTGGCGCGGGTTGTCGCAGATGACCATGACCCTGCCGTGACGGCGGATCACCCTGCACTTGTCGCAGATCTTCTTGACGCTCGGCTTGACCTTCATGGGATGTGAGGTTCTCCGGGTCAGTTGCCGGCGGCCCCCCGCGGAACGCGGGGCCTGGGCAAGATCTACTTGTACCGGTAGACGATCCGGCCACGCGTCAGGTCGTACGGAGAAAGCTCCACCACGACCCGGTCGTCAGGGAGGATGCGGATGTAGTGCATGCGCATCTTGCCGCTGATGTGTGCCAGGACCTGGTGGCCGTTCTGGAGCTCGACCCTGAACATGGCGTTCGGCAGAGACTCGACGACAGTGCCCTCGATCTCGATGGCACCTTGCTTCTTGGCCACGCTTCGCCCTTCGAATCGACTACCTTGATCGACTCCATGTCCCGCATGCGGACATGCGAATACATGAGAGCCGACGAGTCAGTCTACGTCAGCCCTCTGCGAAAGACGAATCGAGAAAGTCTGCCCCAGCTCCGAGATCATCATGCGGCCGGGTCCGACCCGGACCGGCGGCCGTAAGGCGGACGGTGCCTTTTCAGGCCAGCGGGTCCGGCGCGGCCGTGATGCCGTACTCGGCCAGCTTCGCCCTGCCGCCGTCCGGGGCCGTCAGGACCAGGGGGCCCTGCTCGGTCAGGGCCACCGAGTGCTCCCAGTGGGAGGACCAGGTGCCGTCCGTGGTGATGACCGTCCAGTCGTCCTCGAGGACGTGGGTCTTGGGGGTGCCCAGGGAGACCATGGGCTCGATGGCCAGGCAGAAGCCGGGGACCAGCTTCGGGCCCTTGCCGCGCCGCCTGTCGACGTAGTTCAGCAGGTGCGGGTCCATGTGCATCTCGGTGCCGATGCCGTGGCCGCCGTAGTCCTCGATGATCCCGTAGCGGCCGCCGCCCGGCTTCGGCTGGCGGCGGACGTACGTCTCGACGGCCCGGGAGATGTCGACCAGCCGGTTGCCCTGCTTCATGGCGGCGATGCCGGCCCACATCGACTCCTCGGTCACCCGGGAGAGCTCGATCAGCTCCGGGGAGTGCCCGGAGCCGACGAACGCGGTGAACGCCGCGTCGCCGTGCCAGCCGTCGATGATCGCGCCGCAGTCGATGGAGATGACGTCCCCGTCCTTGAGGACGACGTCGTCGGAGGGGATGCCGTGGACGACGACCTCGTTCACGGAGGTGCAGATCGTCGCGGGGAAGCCGCCGTAGCCGAGGAAGTTCGGCTTGGCGTTGTGCTCGGCGAGCACCTTGCGGGCCACCTGGTCCAGGTCCTTGGTGGTCGCCCCGGGCACGGCCGCCTCCCGGGTGGCCGCGTGGATGGCGGCGACGACCAGTCCCGCCGCACGCATCTTGGCGATCTGCTCGGGGGACTTGATCTGCACCATGGGGGCTACGGCCTTTCTGGGACCGGAAGGAAGACGGACGCCTTCAACAATACGGGGAAGCAGAACCGGGCCCGTCCGGCGTCCGGGGACGAGGCCGTTCAGGCCGATGCGGGGGTCCGGGGAGCGTGGCCCCCGGGGACGGCCGCACCGGCGCCGTGCACACGTCGGCCGCGGCCCCCAGGGGGAACCGCGGCCGACCAAGCGCGGCTAGTCGCGCTTCAGCGCCTCCAGTGCGCGCTGCGTGATCTCGTCCACCGGACCGAGCGAGGAGATCGTCACGACCAGGCCCTGCGCCCGGTAGTAGTCGATGATCGGCTCGGTCTGCGTGTGGTAGACCTCCAGCCGCTTGCGCACGGTCTCCTCGGAGTCGTCGTCCCGCTGGTACAGCTCACCGCCGCAGACGTCGCAGACGCCCTCCTTCTTCGGCGGGCTGTACGTCTCGTGGAAGACGTGCGCCGAGTCGTTGCGGCAGGTGCGGCGACCCGCGATGCGCTTGACGACCTCGTCCTCGGGGACCTCGAGATCGAGGACCGCGTCCAGCTTCATGCCCTCGCCCTGGAGCAGCTTGTCCAGCGCCTCGGCCTGCGAGACATTGCGCGGGAAACCGTCCAGCAGGAAACCGCCCTCGGCGTCGGGCTGCTCCATGCGGTCCTTGGCCATCGCGATGGTGACCTCGTCGGGTACCAGGTTTCCGGCGTCCATGTAGGACTTCGCGAGCTTGCCGAGCTCCGTCTGCCGACTGATGTTGGCGCGGAACAGGTCACCGGTGGAGATGTGCGGAATGCTCAGCTTCCCGGCCAGGCGCGTGGCCTGTGTTCCTTTGCCGGCACCCGGCGGTCCGACGAGGACGATTCGCATCAGCGGAGGAACCCTTCGTAATTGCGCTGCTGGAGCTGGCTCTCGATCTGCTTCACCGTCTCGAGCCCGACACCCACGATGATGAGGATGCTGGTCCCGCCGAAGGGGAAGTTCTGGTTCGCCCCGAAGCCGACCAACGCCATTGTCGGTACGAGAGCGATCAGGCCCAGATACAGCGAACCCGGCCAGGTGATCCGGTTGAGCACGTACGAAAGGTACTCAGCGGTCGGCCGGCCAGCCCGGATGCCCGGGATGAAGCCACCATACTTCTTCATGTTGTCGGCGACTTCTTCGGGGTTGAAGGAGATCGCCACATAGAAGAACGCGAAGAACACGATCAGCAGGAAGTACATGGTGATGTAGATCGGGTGATCGCCCTTGGT
Source organism: Streptomyces sp. NPDC004721 (assembly GCF_053601495.1). Taxonomy (NCBI): domain Bacteria; kingdom Bacillati; phylum Actinomycetota; class Actinomycetes; order Kitasatosporales; family Streptomycetaceae; genus Streptomyces; species Streptomyces sp. NPDC004721. The sequence goes on along the minus strand of NZ_JBSGBZ010000005.1, from coordinate 242,580 downwards.
CAGGTTCTGCTGGACCCAGGTCTTCCATCCGGAGTTGCCCCCGGAGAACTGCGCGATGAGTGCCGGAATGTAGAGCAGCGAAGAAGCGAAGATGACGGGGATCACACCCGCCTGGTTGACCTTCAGCGGGATGTACGTCGACGTACCGCCGTAGGAACGGCGGCCGATCATGCGCTTGGCGTACTGCACCGGAATTCGGCGCTGGGCCTGTTCGACGAAGACGACCAGGCCGACCATGACCAGGCCGACGAGGATGACGGTGCCGAATTCGATCCAGCCCTCGGCGAGCTTGCCCTGCTTCTTGATGGCCCACAGAGCGGACGGGAAAGTGGCGGCGATCGAGATGAACATCAGGATCGACATGCCGTTGCCGATACCGCGGTCGGTGATGAGCTCACCGAGCCACATGACCGTGGCCGTACCGGCGGTCATGACGATCACCATGACGATCGTGTTGAAGATCGCCTGGTTCGGGACGATGTTCCCGGCCTGCGAGCACCCGGAGAACAGAGCGCCGCTGCGGGCGGTGGCCACCAGGCCCGTGCCCTGGAGGATGGCCAGCGCCACCGTCAGGTAACGGGTGTACTGGGTGATCTTCGCGGTGCCGCTCTGGCCCTCCTTCTTGAGGGCCTCCAACCGCGGGATCACCACGGTCAGCAGCTGAAGGATGATGCTCGCCGTGATGTACGGCATGATGCCCAGGGCAAAGATCGTGATCTGCAGCAGCGCACCGCCGCTGAACATGTTCACCAGGCCGAAGAGACCCTGGTTGCCCGAGGCCTCGCTGACACACTGCTGAACGGCCTTGTAGTTGACACCCGGGATCGGGATGTGGGTACCGACGCGGTACACCACGATGATGCCGAGCGTGAAGAGCAGCTTCTTGCGCAGGTCGGGCGTCCTGAACGCCCGGGCGAAGCCGGTGAGCACGGTGCCTCCTGCGACCCCGCGCAAGTGCGTCAGGGTGACGGTGGTGAGGTTCGACGACAAATAACGGTGCAGGCCACCTTACCGGCGATACTGCCTCCCGTGGAACGACCAACCGGGGATACCTCATTGTGAGGTACCCCCGGTCGGGACCGCTTTACGTCATCGGGCTCAGACGAGCTCGGTGACAGAACCGCCGGCGGCGGTGATCTTCTCCTTGGCGGAGCCGGAGACGGCGTCCACCGTCACCTGCAGCGCCACGGAGACCTCGCCCTGGCCGAGGACCTTGACCAGGCTGTTCTTGCGAACGGCACCCTTGGCCACCAGGTCCTCGACCGTGACCTCGCCACCCTCGGGGTAGAGCGCGGCCAGCTTGTCGAGGTTCACGACCTGGAACTCGGTCTTGAACGGGTTCTTGAAGCCCTTCAGCTTCGGGAGGCGCATGTGCAGCGGCATCTGGCCGCCCTCGAAGCGCTCCGGAACCTGGTAGCGGGCCTTGGTGCCCTTGGTACCACGACCGGCCGTCTTACCCTTGGACGCCTCACCACGACCGACACGGGTCTTGGCGGTCTTGGCGCCCGGGGCGGGACGGAGGTTGTGGATCTTCAGCGGGTTCTGCTCCGCCATGATCAGTCGACCTCCTCGACCGTCACGAGGTGGCGGACGGTGTGCACCATGCCGCGGAACTCGGGGCGGTCCTCCTTGACGACCACGTCGCCGAGCTTCTTCAGCCCGAGCGAACGCAGGGTGTCGCGGTGGTTCTGCTTGCTGCCGATGTAGGACTTGACCTGCGTGATCTTGAGCTGCGCCACGATTACGCACCCGCCCCGGCACGCGCACGGAGCAGGGCCGCGGGGGCCACGTCCTCCAGCGGCAGACCACGGCGGGCCGCGATCGCCTCGGGACGCTGCAGGCCCTTGAGGGCCTCCACCGTCGCGTGCACGATGTTGATCTGGTTGTCGGAGCCGAGCGACTTCGACAGCACGTCGTGGATACCGGCGCACTCGAGCACGGCACGCACCGGACCACCGGCGATAACGCCGGTACCCGGGGAAGCGGGCTTGAGCAGCACGACGCCGGCAGCCTTCTCACCCTGGATCGGGTGCGGGATGGTGCCCTGGATCCGGGGAACCTTGAAGAAGTGCTTCTTGGCCTCCTCAACGCCCTTGGCGATGGCGGCCGGCACCTCCTTGGCCTTGCCGTATCCGACACCCACGGTGCCGTCACCGTCGCCCACCACGACCAGCGCGGTGAAGCTGAAGCGACGACCACCCTTCACAACCTTGGCGACGCGGTTGATCGCGACGACGCGCTCAACGTACGCGGTCTTCTCGGCGGCAGCTGCGCCGCCGTCACGGCCCTTCCGGTCCCGCCGCTCGCCGCCACCGGCACCGCCACCGCGGCGCTGGGGTCCAGCCATTGGAATTACCTCTCTCTGTTTCCGCTAGCTCGGAACCGGCTCAGAACTTCAGGCCGGCTTCGCGGGCGGCGTCCGCCAGGGCGGCGATGCGCCCGGCGTACTGGTTGCCACCACGGTCGAACACGACGGTCTCGACACCGGCGGCCTTGGCACGCTCGGCGACCAGGGCGCCGACCTGCTTGGCCTGCGCCGACTTGTCGCTTTCGCCACCGCGGATCGAGTTGTCCAGCGTGGACGCCGATGCCAGGGTGTGGCCCTTCAGGTCGTCGATCACCTGCGCCACGATGTGGCGGTTCGAGCGGGTCACGACCAGACGGGGACGCTCCGCCGTACCGGAGATCCGCTTGCGGATCCGGATGTGGCGGCGCTTGATCGCGGCGCGCTTGTAGGCGTCGCCCTTGAGGATCTTCTGCCCGTATGCCATGGCTTACTTACCCGCCTTTCCGACCTTGCGGCGGATGACTTCGCCCTCGTACTTGACGCCCTTGGCCTTGTACGGGTCGGGCTTGCGCAGCTTGCGGATGTTGGCCGCAACCTCGCCGACCTTCTGCTTGTCGATGCCCTCGACCGAGAAGCGGGTCGGGGCCTCCACCTTGAAGGTGATGCCCTCGGGCGCCTCGATGGTGATCGGGTGGCTGTAGCCGAGTGCGAACTCCAGGTTCGGACCCTTGGCCGTCACGCGGTAACCGACACCGCTGATCTCGAGCTTCTTCACGTAACCCTGGGTCACGCCGGTGATCATGTTCGCCACCAGCGTGCGGGACAGGCCGTGCAGGGCCTTGTTCTGACGCTCGTCGTTGGGGCGGGTCACCTGCAGGGTGCCGTCCTCGCCCTTGGCGATGTCGATCGGCGCCACGACGGTGTGGGTCAGCGAGCCCTTGGGGCCCTTGACCGAGACCGTACGGCCGTCGATGGTGACGTCCACGCCGGCGGGAACCGCGATGGGGAGCTTGCCGATGCGCGACATAGCTGTTTCCTCCGTTCCCTTCCGCTACCAGACGTAGGCGAGGACTTCCCCACCCACGCCCTTCTTGCCGGCCTGCTTGTCGGTGAGGAGCCCGTAGGACGTGGAGATGATCGCCACGCCGAGGCCGCCGAGCACCTTCGGCAGGTTGGTGGACTTCGCGTACACCCGGAGACCGGGCTTGGAGATCCGCTTGATGCCCGCGATGGAGCGCTCACGGTTGGGGCCGAACTTCAGCTCCAGGACGAGGTTCTTGCCGACCTCGGCGTCCTCGATCTTCCAGCCCGTGATGAAGCCCTCCTGCTGGAGGATCTCCGCGATGTGCGACTTGATCTTCGAGTGCGGCATCGACACGCTGTCGTGGTATGCCGAGTTCGCGTTCCGCAGACGCGTGAGCATGTCTGCGATCGGATCAGTCATGGTCATGAATTGGCCTTCGGCCTCTCTCGCCGGGGTTTCCTGGTGCGCCATCCCTCTCCCCGATCCGAGACGGGACGGGTGCGGCGCGGTGGACCTACGGCGTAGTAAGTCGTAAGGGCGCGGCAGGCGCCCAACCCCACAAGCCTAAGGCATGTGAGGTGGGCCTCCTGCCGACCCCAGTTGCTTACCGAGAGTCCTGCTTCAACCCAAGTGGGCTGTTACCAGGAGCTCTTGGTCACGCCCGGCAGCTCGCCACGGTGAGCCATCTCACGAAGGCACACGCGGCACAGGCCGAACTTGCGGTACACGGAGTGCGGACGGCCACAGCGCTGGCAGCGGGTGTAGCCGCGCACACCGAACTTGGGCTTGCGAGCAGCCTTAGCGATCAGAGCCTTCTTCGCCATCTCGCTCACGCCTCCTTGAACGGGAAGCCGAGGTGACGAAGGAGCGCGCGGCCCTCAGCGTCGTTGGTCGCCGTGGTGACCACGGTGATGTCCATGCCCCGGGTACGGTCGATCTTGTCCTGGTCGATCTCGTGGAACATGACCTGCTCGGTGAGACCGAAGGTGTAGTTGCCACGGCCGTCGAACTGCTTGGGGGACAGGCCGCGGAAGTCGCGGATGCGCGGCAGCGCGAGCGACAGGGTGCGGTCCAGGAACTCCCACATGCGGTCGCCACGGAGCGTGACGTGGGCACCGATCGGCTGGCCCTCACGCAGCTTGAACTGCGCGATGGACTTGCGGGCCTTGGTGACCTGCGGCTTCTGGCCGGTGATCGTGGTGAGGTCGCGGATCGCGCCCTCGATCAGCTTCGAGTCACGGGCGGCGTCGCCGACACCCATGTTGACCACGATCTTGACGAGACCGGGAATCTGCATGACGTTCTCGTACTTGAACTCGTCACGCATCTTGACCGCGATCTCCTCGCGGTACTTCTGCTTCAGACGCGGAGTGGTGGTGGTAGCCATCAGATGTCCTCACCCGTCCGCTTGGCAACGCGGATCTTGTTGCCTTCGTCGTCGAAGCGGTAACCGACACGCGTGACGACCTTGTTGCCGTCCTTCTCAACGACCAGCTGGACGTTGGAGACGTGGACGGGCGCCTCGGTCGTGACGATGCCGCCGGCCTGCGAACCGCGAGCGGTCGGGCCGGCCTTGGTGTGCTTCTTGACCCGGTTGACACCCTCGACCAGGACCCGGTCCTCGCGGGGGTAGGCCGCGATGACCTTGCCCTGCTTGCCCTTGTCCTTACCGGTGATGACCTGGACCAGGTCGCCCTTCTTGATCTTCATGCTTACAGCACCTCCGGCGCGAGCGAGATGATCTTCATGAACTTCTTCTCGCGCAGCTCACGGCCGACCGGGCCGAAGATGCGGGTGCCGCGAGGGTCGCCGTCGTTCTTCAGAATGACGGCGGCGTTCTCGTCGAAGCGGATGTACGAGCCGTCCGGACGGCGGCGCTCCTTGACGGTGCGAACGATGACCGCCTTGACGACGTCACCCTTCTTCACGTTGCCACCGGGGATCGCGTCCTTGACGGTGGCGACGATGACGTCACCGATGCCCGCGTAGCGGCGACCGGAGCCACCGAGCACACGGATGCAAAGGATCTCCTTCGCACCAGTGTTGTCGGCGACACGCAGTCGCGACTCCTGCTGGATCACGTCTATCTCCTGATTGTCTGCCGGTTCCCGGCGAGGTCCGTAAGTGACTTACGGACCTCGCCGAGCCTGGCGGAACCGTCCTGCGGGCAGCTCCCGCAGGAAATTACTGGTGCCTCGGAAGGCGGGAACCCGCGCCGGGGACTTCGCCGGATCCGGGCCGTGGCCCAGGGCGGAGACCCCAGCGGGGGTCAGCGGGGGCGGTGCCCCCGCTTCTTACTTCGCCTTCTCGAGGATCTCGACGACGCGCCAGCGCTTCGTCGCGGACAGCGGCCGGGTCTCCATCAGGAGGACGCGGTCGCCGACACCCGCGGCGTTCTGCTCGTCGTGCGCCTTGAGCTTCTCGGTACGGCGGATGACCTTGCCGTACAGCGCGTGCTTGACACGGTCCTCGACGGCGACGACGACGGTCTTGTCCATCTTGTCGCTGACGACGAGACCCTCACGGGTCTTGCGGAAGCCGCGCGCCTCTGCGTTCTCAGTCACGTTCTTCTCGCTCATCAGGCGTTCTCCACCGTTTCGATGCCCAGCTCACGCTCGCGCATCAGGGTGTAGATCCGCGCGATGTCCTTGCGGACCGCCTTGAGACGGCCGTGGTTCTCGAGCTGCCCGGTCGCCGCCTGGAAACGGAGGTTGAACAGCTCTTCCTTGGCCTCGCGGAGCTTGCCCAGAAGCTCCTCGTTGCCCAGCTCGCGCAGCTCGGACGCCTTGGTACCGGCCGACATCACGCTTCACCTGCCTCGCGCTTGACGATCCGGCACTTCATCGGCAGCTTGTGGGCCGCACGGGTCAGCGCCTCACGGGCGATCTTCTCGTTCGGGTAGGACAGCTCGAACATCACCCGACCGGGCTTGACGTTCGCGATCCACCACTCCGGCGAACCCTTACCGGAACCCATGCGGGTCTCGGCGGGCTTCTTGGTCAGCGGACGGTCCGGGTAGATGTTGATCCAGACCTTGCCGCCACGCTTGATGTGGCGGGTCATCGCGATACGAGCCGCCTCGATCTGGCGGTTCGTCACGTAGGCCGGGGTCAGCGCCTGGATGCCGTACTCGCCGAACGCAACCTGCGTTCCACCCTTGGACATACCGTTGCGCTTCGGGTGGTGCTGCTTGCGGTGCTTGACCCTACGGGGGATCAGCATGTCGGTCAGGCCTCCGTTCCGGTGCTCTCAGCCGGAGCGGCAGCGGCCGGAGCGTCGGCCTTGGGGGCCTCGGCGGCCGGAGCCGACTGCTGCTGCGGCTTGCGACCGCGCCGCTCGCCACCGCGGCCACCACGGGCCGGGCGGTCGGCGCCACCACGGGCCGGGCGGTTGCCCGCACGGGCGGCGGCGTTCTCGGCGCGGACCTCGGCGATGTTCTTGACGTCGCCCTTGTAGATCCAGACCTTCACACCGATGCGGCCGAAGGTCGTCTTGGCCTCGAAGAAGCCGTAGTCCACGTTCGCGCGGAGCGTGTGCAGGGGCACACGGCCCTCGCGGTAGAACTCCGAGCGGGACATCTCGGCGCCGCCGAGGCGGCCACCGCACTGGATCTTGATGCCCTTGGCGCCGGCCTTCATCGCCGACTGCATGCTCTTGCGCATGGCACGGCGGAAGGAGACGCGGGAGGAGAGCTGCTCGGCAACGGCCTGGGCCACCAGCTGAGCGTCCGTCTCGGGGTTCTTGACCTCGAGGATGTTCAGCTGGACCTGCTTGCCCGTGAGCTTCTCGAGGTCGCCGCGGATGCGGTCGGCCTCGGCGCCACGGCGGCCGATGACGATGCCCGGACGCGCGGTGTGGATGTCCACGCGGACACGGTCACGGGTGCGCTCGATCTCGACCTTGGAGATGCCGGCGCGCTCCATGCCGGACGTCATCATCCGACGGATGGCGACGTCTTCCTTGACGTAGTCCTTGTACAGCTTGTCGGCGTACCAACGCGACTTGAAGTCGGTCGTGACACCGAGCCGGAACCCGTGCGGGTTTACCTTCTGGCCCATTACCGGGTTCCTTCCTTGCTGCTGACGACCACGGTGATGTGGCTGGTCCGCTTGCGGATCCGGTAGGCACGGCCCTGGGCACGCGGACGGAACCGCTTCAGGGTCGGACCCTCGTCGACGTACGCCTCGGCGATGTAGAGGCTGTCGACGTCGGTGTGGTCGTAGTTGTGCGCGGCGTTGGCGATGGCGCTGTCCAGCACCTTGCCGACCGGCACGCTCGCGGCCTGCGGGGCGAAACGCAGGACCGCCTGAGCCTCCGTGGCATCCATGCCACGGATGAGGTCCACCACACGGCGGGCCTTCATGGGCGTGACGCGGATGTACCGCGCCTGGGCCCTGGCTTCCATGGTTGTCCCTTCAGTGTTTGACACGTTCGTCATGGTCTTTCACCCCGCTGACTAGCGGCGCTTCGACTTCCGATCGTCCTTGACGTGACCCCGGAAGGTGCGCGTCGGCGAGAACTCGCCGAGCTTGTGGCCGACCATCGACTCGGTGACGAACACCGGGATGTGGGTCTTGCCGTTGTGCACCGCGATCGTGTGGCCGAGCATGGCCGGGACGATCATCGAGCGGCGGGACCAGGTCTTGATGACGTTCTTGGTGCCGGCTTCGTTCTGCGAGTCCACCTTCTTGCTCAGGTGGTCGTCGACGAAGGGCCCCTTCTTCAAGCTACGCGGCATCTCAACCCGTCCTTAGCGCTTCTTGTTCGTCTTGCGGCGGCGGACGATGTACTTGTTCGACGCCTTCTTGGGCGAACGAGTACGGCCTTCCTTCTTGCCCCACGGGGACACCGGGTGGCGGCCACCGGAGGTCCGGCCCTCACCACCACCGTGCGGGTGGTCCACCGGGTTCATGACCACACCACGGACGGTCGGGCGGACGCCCAGCCACCGCTTGCGGCCTGCCTTGCCCCAGTTGATGTTGCTCTGCTCGGCGTTGCCGACCTCGCCGACCGTGGCGCGGCAGCGCTGGTCGACCAGGCGGATCTCACCGGAGGGCATGCGGAGGTGGGCCATCGAGCCCTCCTTCGCGAGCAGCTGCACGGAGGCACCGGCGGAGCGGGCGAACTTGGCGCCGCCACCGGGACGGAGCTCGATCGCGTGGATCGTGGTACCGACCGGGATGTTGCGCAGCGCCAGGTTGTTGCCCGGCTTGATGTCGGCCCCGGGGCCGTTCTCGACGCGGTCGCCCTGCTGCAGGTTGCGCGGCGCGAGGATGTAGCGCTTCTCGCCGTCGGCGTAGTGCAGCAGCGCGATACGCGCGGTGCGGTTGGGGTCGTACTCGATGTGCGCGACCTTCGCCGGCACGCCGTCCTTGTCGTGACGACGGAAGTCGATCACACGGAAGGCGCGCTTGTGTCCGCCACCCTGGTGGCGAACGGTCACACGACCGGAATTGTTACGGCCGCCCTTGCTGTGCAGGGGACGGACCAGCGACTTCTCCGGCGTGGACCGCGTGACCTCGACGAAGTCGGCGACGCTGGCGCCACGACGGCCAGGAGTCGTCGGCTTGTACTTGCGGATACCCATTGTCTCTCAGTCCTCGGAAGATTCCGATTATCTGGACGTTCCGGACCGCCGTCAGGCGGTCGGACCGCCGAAGATGTCGATACGGTCGCCCTCGGCAAGGGTCACGATCGCCCGCTTGGTGGCAGCGCGCTGACCGAAACCGGTCTTGGTCCGCTTGCGCTTGCCCTGGCGGTTGATCGTGTTGACCCCGGTGACCTTGACCTCGAAGACCGCCTGCACGGCCTGCTTGATCTGGGTCTTGTTGGCGCTCGTGTCGACGATGAACGTGTACTTGTTCTCGTCGAGGAGCGCGTAGCTCTTCTCCGAGACGACCGGCTTGATCAGGACGTCACGGGGGTCCGTGTACGACTTGCTCAGCGGGGTCTCGACGGTGTTCTTGCCCTCGGTGGCGTGGCGACGCGCCTTGGCGACGCGCGCGGCCTTGGCGGCCTTGGCGGCCTTCGAGGCGATAGCGGGGTGACGGATAGCCATCAGACCTCGCTCCCTTCGGTGTCGTTGGCCTGCGGGCCGGCGACGAAGGACTCGAAAGCGGCCTTGGTGAAGACCACGTCGTCCGAGACGAGAACGTCGTACGTGTTCAGCTGGCCCGGCTCCAGGATGTGGACCTGGGGCAGGTTGCGGGCGGACAGCCACGCGGCCTCGTCGGCGCGGTCGACGACCAGGAGCAGGTTCTTGCGCTCCGAGATCTTGCCGAACAGCGTCCGGGCGGCCTTGGTGGAGGCGGTCTCACCCTCGACCACGCCGGAGACGACGTGGATGCGGTTGTGGCGGGCCCGGTCGGTGAGGGCGTGGCGCAGGGCCGCGGCCTTCATCTTCTTCGGGGTCCGCTGGGAGTAGTCACGCGGCTGCGGGCCGTGGACGACGCCACCACCGGCGAACTGCGGCGCGCGGGTCGAACCCTGACGGGCGCGACCGGTGCCCTTCTGGCGGTACGGCTTCTTGCCACCGCCGCGGACCTCGCCACGGGTCTTGGTCTTGTGCGTGCCCTGACGGGCCGCGGCCAGCTGCGCGACGACGACCTGGTGGATCAGCGGGACGCTGACCTTCTCAACGCCGAAGATCTCCGCGGGGAGCTCGACGGTACCGGCCTTCTCGCCCGCCGGCGAAAGGATGTCAACAGTGCTCATCGGTTACCTCAGGCCCCCTTGGCCGCGGTGCGGACCAGGACGAGGCCGCCGTTCGGACCGGGAACCGCGCCCTTGATGAGCAGCAGACCCTTCTCCGCGTCAACGGCGTGGACGGTCAGGTTCTGGGTGGTGACCCGCTCGTTGCCCATGCGACCCGCCATGCGGAGGCCCTTGAACACACGGCCCGGGGTGGCGCAGCCACCGATGGAACCAGGGGAGCGGTGCTTGCGCTGGGTGCCGTGCCCGGCGCCGAGGCCACGGAAGTTGTGGCGCTTCATGACACCGGCGAAGCCCTTGCCCTTGCTCTTGCCGGTGACGTCGACCTTCACGCCGGCCTCGAACACCTCAGCGGTGATCTGCTGGCCGAGGGTGTACTCGGCGGCGTCCGCGGTGCGGATCTCGACGAGGTGGCGACGGGGGGTGACGTCGGCCTTCGCGAAGTGGCCCTTGAGGGGCTTGTTCACCTTGCGCGGGTCGATCTCGCCGAAGGCGATCTGGACCGACTCGTAGCCGTCGACGTCGTTCGTACGAACCTGGGTGACGACGTTGGGGCCGGCCTTGACGACGGTCACCGGGACGACACGGTTGTTCTCGTCCCAGACCTGCGTCATGCCGAGCTTCTCGCCCAGGATGCCCTTGATCTGCTTGGTCATCTCTCAGATCACCGGCCTCAGAGCTTGATCTCGATGTCGACACCGGCCGGGAGGTCGAGTCGCATCAGAGAGTCAACGGTCTTGGGGGTCGGGTCGAGGATGTCGATCAGGCGCTTGTGCGTGCGCATCTCGAAGTGCTCGCGCGAGTCCTTGTACTTGTGCGGCGACTTGATGACGCAGTACACGTTCTTCTCAGTGGGCAGCGGCACCGGGCCCGCGACCGACGCACCAGTACGGGTCACCGTCTCGACGATCTTCTTCGCCGAGGAGTCGATGACCTCGTGGTCGTAGGCCTTGAGCCGGATGCGGATCTTCTGTCCCGCCATGGCTACTCCGTAGTCCTGTCTCTCTTTACGCTCCGGAACCCGGTGTCCCCTCGACCCTCTCCGACCCACGCGGTCGGGCGTGTCGCGCTCCCGCTGACATGGATGCCCCTTGTTCGAACATCCTTCGGGATTGCACACGGCCCTACCGGTACCGCGAGCCGGGGGCGAAGGCCCACCGGGTGCCTGGTCGGTGTCGCACCCACACTTCCCGGAAGATTCCCGTACGTCCGCCCCAGCGCTGCCGTGAGGCAGTTAGGGCGACGAGTACCGTGGGACTCGCTTCCGGTCCTCCCGGCGGGAGGCGCGCGGCATCAACGCTCGACCGAGCAACTCGGACAGTCTGCCACAGTGGGCGGCAGCCTGGCCAATCGAGCCGGGGATATTACCCCGGGGGTGACGCACGTCAAACCAGGGGCCGCCCAGCCAGGGTCGGGGATCGGCTTGGTGCTGGTCGCGATGGTGATGTGGGACGTCCTCGCGGTCCTGATGCTCTCCTCGTACGGCCCCGACGCCTCCTCCTGGGACTCCGCCGCCGAGCCGCGCTGCAAGGGGCCGCCGCTCGCCCCCTTCCAGCGGGACAGCTCCGTCTGCCACAGCGAACTGCGCCAGTGGCCGGCCCTCCTCGGCCTCCTGGCCCTGGCGGTCATCCCGACGATCATCGCAGCGGCGGTCGCCGTCTACGCCAAGCTCCTGTCCCGCATGGCCACGGCGCTCGGCGGGGCGCACCGTTGAGGCGTCAGCTTTCCACCGTGTACGTCACGAAGTCCGACCAAGCGCCGGGCGTGACCGCGAGGCGGGGACCTTCGACGTTCTTGGAGTCGCGGACATGCACGGTGCCGGGGGTGAGGGCAAGCTCAACGCAGGAGTTGCCGTCGTTGCCGCCGCTGTAGCTGCTCTTGAACCACGCCAGCTCGGAGGCGTCCCCGGCGGTGGTCTTGCGGATCATGTTTCTCCCAGCAGTTGCTCGATGAAGGCCAGCGACTCCCCTGGTGAGAGCGCCTGAGCCCGGATGGTGCCATACCGCAGCTCAAGGATGCGCAGGTGTTTGGGTTCGGAGATCGGCCGACCGTTGAACGCGCCGTCGGAGCGGCCCACCGCCGTGCCGTCCGGGAACTTCAGCAGTTCGATTCGGCCGTCCAGGCCGGAGTGAGTGTCGCAGTTCATCGGCATCACCTGAAGCACGACGTTATGCAACCGCCCCACCTCCAGCAGACGTTCGAACTGCTGACGCCAAGCCATTGTGCCCCCGATGGGACGCCGCAGGACCCCCTCTTCCAGGACGAAGCTGAGCGCCGGAGCGGGTGAGCGTTCGAAGACCGACTGCCGGGCCAGACGAGCGGCCACCATGCGTTCCACATCGTCCGGCGAGTACGGCGGCTGTGCCGCTCCGATCACGGCTCGTGCGTGCTCTGGCGTCTGCAACAACCCAGGGATGATGTGGCACTCATACAGGGCGATCTCGACCGCCTTGGCCTCCAGCTTGCCCAGCTCCCGAACCTTCCTCGGGTACCGGACCTTCTTCACGTCCTCCCACGTCGCCGAGATGAGCCCGCCGGCCCTCAACACCTCGTCGGCCGTGTTCAGGTAGTCCTGCCGAGGGATCCGCTTCCCGCCCTCGATCTTGTAGACCATGTCCTCGCCGTAGCCCACGGCCTTGCCGAACTCAGCCGCCCGCATCCCGACCGCTTCGCGTCGCAGCTTCAACTGCCGCCCCACCGTAGTGATCACGGCCACGCCCCACTCGTCGTCGGGGTCCACCTCCCACCCCGGCTCGTCCGCCTCTTCCCTGAGCCGTACCGCCTCGCCGTCCACCGACATCGCGCCCCTCCGTCGCACCGCGCCGCACCTCGGCGCCCTACCCGCAGGAACCGCGCGTACAGCCAAGACAGCACCGGACAATCTCCGGACAGTGACCGTACGCAACCGCTCCGCCACTCGTCACGGGAGGCATATCCGGCCACCCTGAGTGACGTGAATCAGGAAATCGCCGAGCCCGAGACCACGGCCGAACTGGCCTCCCAGCTCCCCGACGTCACCGTGTTGCTGTCTTCCACCACCGCGAGGCGCCCGCCTCGCCCACCTGCTCGCCGAGGCGCAACCGCGCCGTTGAGGGCTGCCGACGGAGACGGCGAGCCACATCGTGGCCGAGCCGGCGGCCAACGCCGCGACGCACGGGCGCGTACCGAGCCGCGACTTCCGCCTGACGCTCTACGCGATCGGCGGCACCCTCCGGATCGAGGTCACCGACACGCGCAGTGAACGGCTCCCCGAGGTCCAGATCACGTTGGAAGGCATCCGCTCGGCGAACGACTCCCTGCTGACAGCCCAGGAGCGACCGGGGGTGCAGGGCGGAACGTGACCGGCCACTGCTGCCGAGCGTGTTCCCCTGCTCAGGCAGGTGGCCGCGTCTCCGACCGCCTCGGGCGGGGCCGGCAGTGGGCCCGGTCTGCCGTCGTCGTCAGTTGGCGGAGTCGGTCATGGTGGCGAGGATCTCGCGGACCGCGTCGAGGGTGATGTCGGGGTGGAGGAAGGCGAAGCGGGCCACCGTCTCGCCTTCCCAGACGGTGGGCGTCACGAAGGCGATCTGGCGTTCCAGCAGCTCCTTCGACCAGGCGTAGTAGTCGTCCTGGGTCCAGCCGGTGCGGCGGAACAGGACGACGGAGAGCTCGGGGTCGCGGATCAGTTCGAGGCCGTCGGCGGCCCGTATCAGGACGGCCGACTCCAGGGCGATGCGGCGGGTCGCGTCGACGGCGTCGCGGTAGGCGTCGGTGCCGTTGACGGCCAGGGAGAACCACAGTGGCAGGCCGCGGGGACGCCGGGTGAGGTGGTAGGCGTAGTCGCTGGGGTTCCACTCCTGCGGGGCGTCGGTGTGGATGCAGTCCAGGTAGGAGGCGTCCTGGGTATGCACGGCGCGGGCCAGGGTGGGGTCTCTGTAGAGGAGGGCGCCGCAGTCGAAGGGCGCGTACATCCACTTGTGCGGGTCGATGACCAGGGAGTCGGCGTTCTCGATGCCGGCGAACTTCTCGCGGAGCTCCTGGGAGAACAGCGCGCCGCCACCGTAGGCCGCGTCGATGTGGAACCAGAGGCCGTACTCACGGGCGACCTCGGCGATGCCGGTGAGGTCGTCGATGATGCCGGCGTTGGTAGTGCCGGCCGTGGCGACGACGGCGATGACGTCCTCGGGGGCAGGGTCGGCGGCGAGAGCGGCGCGCACGGCCTCTCCGGTGAGGCGGTGACCGTCGACCGGGACGACCAGGGCCTCCACGCCGATGATGCGCAGGGTGTTGCCGATCGAGGAGTGTGCCTGGGAGCTGACCGCGATCCGGGGGCGGGCCACCGGGTCGCCGGCGGCGGTGCGGGCGGTGTCGCGGGCGACGACGAGGCCGGAGAGGTTGCCCGCCGAGCCGCCGCTCACGAAGCAGCCGCCCGCCTGGGCGGGCAGGCCGGCGAGGTCGGCGAGCAGCCGGAGCACCTGGTTCTCGGCGGCGATGGCGCCCGAGGCCTCGAGCCAGGACACGCCGTGCAGGGAGGAGGCCGAAAGCACCATGTCGAACAGCGCGGCGGCCTTGGTGGGGGCGCCGGGGATGAAGGAGAGGAAGCGCGGGCTGTCACAGGAGACCACGGTGGGCTCGATGTGCTCGGCGTACAGGCGCAGCACGTCGTCGGCGGCCACGGGGCCGCTGCCGATGGCCTCCTTGAGGGCGGTCTCGAGTTCCGCGGCATCGCCGAGTCTGCCCAGCGGCACCGGGTCGAGGGCCAGGCGGTGCTGGACGTGGTCGATGACCACCTTGGTGAGCGCTTCGTCATGGCTGTGCACGGTGCCTCCGAGGGAACGCCAACAGTAATGGATCCCATCGGATCCATTACTGAAGCTAAGCCCGCACCGCACTCCGGGTCAACACGCGCTCAGCCGTCCGCCCGGTCGGCCGTCCGGTCAGCCGTCGCCCTCTTCGTAGTGCGTCAGGAGGGCCAGGAACTGGTCGCGGGAGTCCGCCAGATGCTCGCGCATACGGGCCTCGGCCGCCTCGGCGTCGCCGGCCAGGATCGCCAGTGCGATGGCACGGTGCTCGTCCCGGAAGACCTTGGCCAGGTCCTGGCCGCCCCGGTAGACCACGGACCAGTCCGAGTCCAGCCACAGCGAATTGGCCCGGACGAACATCTCCGTGCGGGCCCGCTCGACCGCCTCGCACAGCACCTCGTTGCCCCCGGCGGCGGCGATGGCCAGGTGGAAGCGCGAGTCGACGCGGTGATAGGCCCCGAGGTCGGCGACCTCCTCGTCGAGCATCCGCACCAGCGCGCGACGGTCGGCGGTGGAGCCTCGCAGCGCGGCGAACGAGGCCGCGGCCGGCTCGATCGTCTGCCGGTACTCCATGTAGTCACGGATGGTCGCGCGGAAGTCCGCGGCGACAGCCGCCCGCTCCTGGACGGCGCCGGACGACGAGGCGGGTCGCACTCTGGTGCCACCGGAGCGTCCGTGGGTGGTGACCACCAGACCCTCTTCGGCAAGCTGCCGCACGGCCTGGCGCACGGTGTTGCGCCCGACGCCGAGGGCGGTGGCGAGGTCGCGTTCGGTGGGCATCCTGCTGCCGGGTTCGAAGCCGCCGAGCGCGATGCGCTTGCGCAGGATGTCGGTGACCACCTCCCAGGACGGAGGCCGCTGGGTCTGCTCGGCGAGCACCGGCTGCCCCGCCCGGGTCTCCTTGGCCATCGCGCCAACTCCGTCCTCGGGTAAATCCCCGTTCAAAGAAATGGAATCGACTCAGACCCTATTGACACTCCCTCGGCGGCGACAATAGCGTCCCGGGCCATGGGTTCGGACGGACCCATTGGCGGGTGCACCCTCCCACCCAGCCGGGCGTCGCTCGTACCCCCTCCCCGCGTCGGACGGGCCGCCCCCTTCCCGCAAAGGAGCCGGTCCATGAGCACAGCCCTCCGCAGACCACCCGGGACCGACGGTCCCAGCAAGCGTCGCAGCCCGCTGCGGATCGCCACCGCCACCCTCATCGGCACCAGCGTGGAGTGGTACGACTTCGGCATCTACAGCACGGCGGCGGCCCTGGTCTTCCCCAAGCTGTTCTTCCCCGAGATGAACCACGCACTGGCCGTGCTCAGCTCGTTCGCCACCCTGGCCGTCGGCTCCCTGGGACGGCCGCTCGGCGCGATCCTCTTCGGTCACATCGGCGACCGCCACGGGCGCAAGAAGGCACTGATCGGCTCCCTGCTGCTGATGGGCGTCTCCACCTTCCTCATCGGTCTGCTCCCCGGCTACGCCTCCGCCGGCGCCCTCGCCCCCGCGCTGCTGCTGGTCGTCCGCATCCTGCAGTCACTGGCGGTCGGCGGCGAGTGGGGCGGCGCCGTGCTGTACGCGGTCGAGAGCGCACCGCCCAGGCGCCGGGCCCTCTACGGCTCCTTCCCGCAGATCGGCGACGGTGTCGGCTTCTTCCTCGCCACCGGCGTCTTCGCGCTGGCCTCCCTGCCGGGCCATGACGCGCTCATCAGCTGGACCTGGCGAATCCCATTCCTCCTCTCCAGCCTGCTGGTGATCACCGGGCTGCTGATCCGCAGCCAGCTGGAGGAGTCCCCGGAGTTCGGCGAGGCGCAGAAGCGCGCCGACCAGGAGAAGGAGGCCGCCCGGCAGATCCCGCTGGTCGGCGTGATCCGCACCGCGTGGCGCCCCTGGCTCCTGGCCTCCGGAGCCTTCCTGGTCACCGTCGGCGGCTACTACGTCATCGTCACCTTCATGTCCGTCTACGCCCTCGACCACCTGCACTTCAGCGAGGCGCAGGTCTCCACCGCCGGGATCTTCTGCTCGCTCGTGGTGATCGTCTTCACGCCGGTCTCGGCGATGCTGGCGGACCGGTTCGGGGTCCGCCGGCTCACCCTGATCGGACTCCTCTCGCACCTGCTGGTGGCGTTCCCGATGTTCTGGCTCGCCGACATCGGCACCATCCCGGGCCTCTGGGCGGGCATGGGTCTGGCCATGCTGGCCAGCACCGTGGCCTACGCCACCATCGGCACCATGATCACCACGTGGTTCGCGCCCCGGATCCGCTACACCGGGCTCTCCCTCAGCTACCAGCTCGCCGGGCTGGTCGGCGGCGGCACCACCCCGGCCCTCGCCCAGTGGCTGGCCGGCCCCTCCGGCACCAACTGGACGCCGGTGGCCCTGCTCTTCCTCGGCATGGCGGTGGTCAGCGTGGTCTGCGTCCTGCTGCACCGGGCGCCCGAGGAGTCCGAGGGCGCCGAGCTCACCGCCACATCCACCCTGATGGAGGCCTGATGTCAGCGACAGCCGTCGGCCCAGCGGCGAGTACCGCGGGCCGCGCGCACCTGGAGGAACTGGCCCGCAAGGCCGCTCGCGCGGCCGAGCAGGCCGCCGCGTGGGAGTCCCCGTACACCGGTGCCGACGAGAAGCTGCACGCCCGGATCGACGCCGCCGTCGCCGAGGACCGGGAGGCCCTGCTCGCCCTGAGCCACGCCCTGCACCAGGACCCGGAGCCCGGCTTCGAGGAGCACCGCGCCGTGGCGCGCGTCGCCGAACTGCTGCGTTCGCACGGCATCGAGGCCGAGACCGGGGTGTACGGTCTGCCCACCGCGCTGCGCGCCACCGCGGGCACCGGGCAGGGGCCCACAGTGGCGGTGCTGGCGGAGTACGACGCCCTGCCTGGCATCGGGCACGCCTGCGGCCACAACGTCATCTGCGCGTCCGGCGTCGGCGCCTTCCTGGCGCTGGCCCGAGTGATGCCCGCGCTCGGCGGCACAGCGGTGCTGCTGGGCACCCCCGCGGAGGAGAACGGTACCGGCAAGGAGACCATGGCCCGCGCCGGGGCGTTCGACGGAGTGGACGCCGCGGTCATGATCCACCCGTTCGCCGGCGGCGACCTGACGGACGCGCCCTACCTGGGCCTGCGGGAGGTCGTCGTCGAGTACCGGGGGCTTGCCGCGCACGCCTCCGCCACACCGTTCATGGGCGTCAACGCGCTGGACGGGGTGGTCGCCGCGTACCAGGGGATCGCCGCGCTGCGGCAGCACATCCTGCCCACCGACCGGATCCACGGCGTGATCACGGACGGCGGGACCCGCCCCAACGTGGTGCCCGACCGGGCCGCCGCGCACTTCTATCTGCGGGCCGGCACCGTAGAGGCGCTCGCGGAGCTCTCCGAACGGGCCCAGCGGGTCTTCGAGGGCGCCGCCACGATGACCGGGACCGAGCTCACCGTCCGCTGGGACGACTGCCCGCCCTGCATGCCGGTGCGCAGCAACGAGGCCCTGGCCGCCCACTTCGCCCTGCACCTCACCGGGCGGGGCCGCACCGCCCTGCCCGGCAGCGCCGCGCCGGACGCCGGGTCCGGCTCCACCGACCTCGGCAACGTCAGCGTACGGATCCCGGCCATCCACCCGATGCTGTCGGTGGCACCGGCCGGAACCGCCCTGCACACGGCGGACTTCGCCGCGTGCACAGCGGGTGCCGAGGCCGACCGCACGGTGCTGGACGGGGCCGCCGCCCTCGCCCGCACCGCCGCGGACTTCCTGGCCGACCCCGAACTGCGCGCCGAGGTGGCCCGCGAGTTCACCGTGGCAGGCGGCGCACTCGACGTCGAGCGACTGCTGGGCACACCGGGGACCACCCGCTGACCGCCGGGTCCGGATGAAACCGGCCCCGGCACACTCGCGGCGGCTCCACGTTCACACCGCCACCCGCGATCGTCCGTCGGCACACCGGACGATCGCGGGCCGGGGGGAACGCCGTCAGATGACGCCCTGGGCGAGCATCGCGTCGGCCACCCGCTCGAAGCCGGCGATGTTCGCGCCCGTCACGTAGTCGCCGGGGGCGCCGTAGCGTTCGGCGGTCTCGTGGCAGGTGGTGTGGATGTCGCTCATGATGAGTGCCAGCTCCCGCTCCACCTGGGTGGCCGTCCACGCCGTACGGGAGTGGTTCTGCGCCATCTCCAGGGCGCTGACCGCGACCCCGCCCGCGTTCGCCGCCTTGCCGGGGCCGAAGGCCACCCCGGCCTGCTGGAACAGGTGCACGGCCTCGGGCGTCGCCGGCATGTTCGCACCCTCGGACACGGCCTTCACCCCGTTGCGGATGAGTGTCTCCGCGTCCTTCTCGTCCAGTTCGTTCTGCGTCGCCGAGGGCAGCGCGACGTCGCCCGGGACCTCCCAGACCCGCCCGCCGGGCACGAACCGCGCGGAGGTGCCCCGCCGCTCGGCGTACTCGCTGATCCGGCCGCGCTCGACCTCCTTGATCTGCTTCAGCAGCTCCACGTCGACGCCCTTGTCGTCGATCACGTACCCGCTGGAGTCCGAGCAGGTCAGCGCGTTCGCACCGAGGGCGGTCAGCTTCTCGATGGTGTAGATCGCGACGTTCCCGGAGCCGGAGACGACCGCGGTCTGGCCCTCCAGTTCCTCGCCGCGCTCGCGCAGCATCGCCTCGGCGAAGAGCACGTTGCCGTACCCGGTGGCCTCGGGCCGGATCAGCGAGCCGCCCCAGTTCGCGCCCTTGCCGGTGAGCACACCGGCCTCCCAGCGGTTGGTGATCCGCCGGTACTGGCCGAACAGATAGCCGATCTCACGGGTGCCGACGCCGATGTCACCGGCCGGCACGTCGGTGTGCTCGCCGATGTGCCGGTGCAGCTCCGTCATGAACGACTGGCAGAACCGCATGACCTCGGCGTCGCTCCGCCCGTGCGGGTCGAAGTCGCTGCCGCCCTTGCCGCCACCGATGCCGAGCCCGGTCAGCGCGTTCTTGAAGATCTGCTCGAAGCCGAGGAACTTGATGACGCCCAGATCGACGGAGGGGTGGAAGCGCAGACCGCCCTTGTACGGGCCCAGCGCGCTGTTGAACTCCACCCGGAAACCACGGTTGACGTGCACCCGGCAGTGGTCGTCCTGCCACGGCACCCGGAAGATGATCTGCCGCTCCGGCTCGCACAACCGCTCCACGAGCCCCGCCTCCGCGTACTCCGGCCGAGCCGCGATCACCGGCGCCAGTGTCTCCAGTACCTCGTGAGCGGCCTGGTGGAACTCGGGCTGGGCCGGATTACGGCGCTCGATCTCGGCGAGCAGGGAGGTGAGCTGGGTCTTGGTGTCGGGTCGGGTCGTCACAGGGTCCCCTTCTGGCACGGCTACTACCGGCGTCGAAGCCGGTGATGAACGCTCGGCGCCGTTGCCGCGCGCAGGAACTCGGCCGACCCGGGAATGGGCATCCGGGAAACGGCCGACCCTTCAGTGTTACCTCTGGATCGATGCACTGGCCAGTGACCCGGCACCTATAGTCCACGATGTGAGATCAAGATTCCGAAAAATCGGCTGGTCCGACCGTTCCCAGGGGACGCCTACGCCAGGGGCCAGTGGGGCAAGAACTCGACTGCGAGGTACAGCACGACGCCCAGCAGGATGATCCACGGGGCGAGTCCGGTGCCGGTCAGCCCTCGCTCGACCGGGGCCGTGGGGCGCAGATCGCCGTGGAGGGCCATGGCACTCAGCGTGTCGGCGGCCCGGCTGCCCCGGTCGGAGCGGGCGACACGGCTCATCCAGGGTGGCGCGAAGAACCCGGCCATGGGCTCCGGCGTACGGCCGAAGAACTCCAACTGCCCGTCGCGCCGCATCTCCACACGCGTGATCGTCGACCACGGCAGGAGCCGCGTGGACCACAGCCGGCGGATGTACACGCCGTCACGGTCCGCGGTGACGCGCCACAGCGCGAACCAGCAGCACGCAAAGCCGACGACCAGCGAAGTCCACAGCGCGTAGAGCAGGGCACCCGGTTGCGGATGCGCCAGGCTCGCCTCGGCCGGATGCTCGGTCAGCGCGACGAACACGGCGCAGACGACCGCACCCGTCACCCTCCCGCGCCACCCGGCACGCCACACTAGCGGCGCCTCCGGCGCCGTCATCACCCCGGCGAGCTCCTCGACCCGGTCCCGGCGCTCCTTGCGCGCCTGCCGCCCCCGCTCCGCCCGGCCCGCTCTCATTCCCACCCCCAGCCCCCGCCGTCGTGTACCACGGCGAGCTTACCGACCGTTCGGTGCTCCCCCTCGGCCCCGGCCGGTGCCGGGGCGGATGCCCCCGCACCGGCCGGGTGGGCCGTCGCACCGCGGATCGGGGCGACGGGCCGCCCTACACCCGCCGGCTCTCCAGCGGCCCCAAATAGGTCTCCGGCAGGCCGCCCGTGTCGATCAGCAGGCGTTGCAGGACCATCGTCGGGTCGATCGTCCAGAACTTCAGGCGATGCGTTCCGGCGCGGGTGATCGTGTGCCTGGTCGCGGTGCGGTTGACGTTGTCGGACGTGTTGCGGGCCCACGCCGTGTTCATCGTGCCGTCGTCCGCGCCCGTGGCCGCGTTGATGTCCACCGCCTGCGGTGCGGCGTCGTCGAAGGAGACGCCGTAGCGCAGGCCGCCGGTCGGGAGGGCAGGGTTCCTCGGCGACACCTCCGCCCACACCGTCACCTCGCCCGCGGAGAGGAGGGTCACCTCGTACTCCAGGCGCGGGGAGTCCGGGGCGCCGGGGGTGCGGCGCGGGGCCGTCACCGGCCAGGGAGTCATGCCCGACGTGGTGCGGCCGACGCCGTCCAGGCGGCGCCACTCCCCCACCACGCCGTCGTGGTGCTCCGCGTCGATCGCCACGTAGCCGCCCGCCTCCACGAAGCCCCGCACCAGACGGGGCGGGGTGTTCTCCGCCGTGCAGGCGACCGTCACCGTCGTGCCCGCGCCCGAGATCGTCAGCTTCGCCTCCCCCCGGCCGCTCGGCACCCGGCGCCAGTCCACCCGGACCTCCACGCGCACCTGCTGCTCCACCCGGCCCCGGGCACGGTCCACCAGAAGCCACGGGACCGAGGACTCGATCCGGTACTCGAAGGGCGTGCGGCCGCGGTTGAAGAGCTCCACGTACTGCTGCGGGCGGGTCTGGTACGGGCTGAAGGAGGGCAGCCGGGCCGCGGTCGCCGCCCCACCCGGCCACCAGCTCCCCGCGTCCTCCGCACCGTCCACCGAGACGCCCAGTCCGGCGGCGCGCGGCACCTCGATCCGCCGGACCGCGGGGAAGAGGACGTCCGGGATCGCCACGTTGTCGATCTCCGGCTGCTGCCAGCCCGCGTTGGGGCCGTAGCGTTCCACGTCCCCGTAGTCGATGTGCGGCTGAGTCTGGAAGCCGTTCCACTTGCCGCCGGCCACCTCGTGGTTGAAGCGGTCGGCGAGGGCGAAGTCCCGCTCCAGGCCCGCTTCCGCCTGCGCCGCCAGGTCGTTGGTCGCCGCCCGGCCCTGCCTGGCGTAGAGGAGGTGCGTGAACTCGGCCTGCCGCAGGCCGTAGAGGTTCGCGGTCGCCTCCACCTCGTAGCCGACCAGTTCGAACCAGGCGTCCCGGCTCCGCGCGGGCAGCTTGAGGGCGACGCGGTCGGCCTTGCGGGCCAGGGCCTTCCACTCGTCGGTGACCCGCTCCAGCTCGCCGTGGGCGAAGTAGTACGGGGTCTGCTCGTCGTCGTGGACGACCTCGCCGTCCCGGAGGGTGATCCGGCGGTTGAGCAGTTCGGGCTTGCGGCGGGCTTGGAGCCGGCCGTACTCCGCCAGGACCTCCGCGATCGGCCCGGAGTCCGCCTCGCCGAAGTTCTGGGCGGCGTAGCGGCGTTCCCACTCCCCCAGCCGCTCCTGCGGCCAGCTGTACGGGTTCCAGGCGTAGTTGAGGAAGAACTCCGTCGGCAGCTCGTTGCCCTTCAGGTCGCCGACGTTGGTGACCCACAGGCCGTGGTTGCCGTAGGCGTGGGCCTGGTGGAGCTGGTCCCAGAGGTTGGTGAGGTTCGCCGTGTCGACCCACTTGTAGTTGCGGCCGGCGCCGACGTAGTCGAAGTGGTAGTAGAGGCCGTATCCGCCGGCGCGGGCACCCTCCGCGGGGTCGGGGTGCTTGCGGATGTTGCCCCAGTTGTCGTCGGTGAGGACGACCGTGACGTCGTCCGGGGCGCGCAGGCCGCGGTCCCAGTAGCGCTGCACCTCCTTGTAGAGGGTCCACACCTGCGGGGTCTCGGCGGCCGGCCTGCCGGTGACCTCCTCGATGATGCGGCGCTGCTCGGCGATGATCTCCTGCATCAGTTCGATGCCGTCGCCGTCGGGCAGGCTGGTGTCGCCGTTGCCCCGCATGCCCAGGGTGACGACGCCCTCGAAGCCCTCGTCGACCATGCGCCGGATGCCGTCCCGCCAGTACGCCTTGATCGCCTCGGCGTTGCGGACGTACGACCACTCGCCGTTGCCGCCGTAGGGGTCCTTGCCTCCGCCCGCGTGGCGGTTCCACTCCTCGATGCCGCGCATCATGGGCGCCTCGTGGGAGGTGCCCATGACGATGCCGTACTCCGACGCCCGCTTGTGGTTCTCCGGGTCGTCCTCCGCGAAGGCGCGCCCCCACACCGCCGGCCAGAGGTAGTTGCCCTTCAGGCGGAGCAGCAGCTCGAAGACCTTGGCGTAGAAGTCGGCGTTGAAGCCGCCGGGCCGGCCCGGGGCCTTGCCCGGACCGAAGTACGCGGGTGCCCAGGTGCCCAGGGCCGGGTTCTCGTCGTTGATGAAGACGCCGCGGTACTTCACCACCGGGGTGCCCTGCGTGTGGCGGCCCGGCAGGATCCAGACGCGGTTGCGGCGCACCGGGGGCACGTCGTCCCACCAGTACCAGGGCGAGACCCCGATGCCGTACGAGACGTCGTACGCCCCGAAGATCGTGCCGCGCGGGTCGCTGCCCGCGATGACGAGCGCGCGGTCGACGCCGGGCATCGGATGGTCGACCACCGCCTGGAGCGAGGTCTCCCAGCGGCCGCGCACCCCGGTGACGTCCAGCTTCCCCGACTTCACCAGGCCGTCGATCAGCGGGCTGCGGCCGATCGTCCCCACCAGCACGGCGTTGCGGGCGATGGTGTGGCCGGGCCGTACGCCCGTGACCCGCTGGATGTCGTCGCGCAGGTCGCCCGCCGCCCGCACGACTCCGGGGTGGTCGTCGGCGCTGACCACGATCGGGGCGCCCACCAGGGAGAACGAGCCCGGTCTCGGCTCACGGGGCGCGAAGGAGACGTATGCCCCCGGATCCGTCACCCGCGGACCGCCACCCTCGCCCCCGGCCGCCCACGCGGAACCCGACGCGCCCAGAGCACCCGACGACAGCACCGGCACCGCGGCGAGGCTCGCGCCCAGGACGGCTCTTCGGCTGACGTGCGCAGACATGGCACACCCCTCACACACCTGAATTTGGTCAGCGGCATGACAAATGTTGGAGGAGTGGTCTGCGGGGAACCAGGGGTCGTACGCGCCGAATAGTTTCGTAACAGCCCCCTCCACCGGGCACCCCGCGCCCGGCGTCGCGCACTGCCCGGCACTCCCGGCTCCCGCCCCTCGCCCCTCGCCCCTCGCCCCCGGCAGGAGGCAGGCAGCAGACACCCTCACACGCGCACGCACCCGCGCCCGTGGTACGGACCAACCCCTTGGCCCCGCCGCCCCGGGCACCGCAAGCTCCCTGCATGGAGCTGGAGTTGCGACATCTGAAGACGATCCGGACCATCGCCGAGGCAGGAAGCCTCACCAGGGCGGCGACGGTGCTCGGACTCGCGCAGCCCGCGCTGAGCGCACAGCTCAGGCGCATCGAAAGGGCCCTGGGCGGCCAGCTGTTCGAGCGCGGACGGCACGGGGTGCGGGCGACCGCGCTGGGCGAGCTGGTACTGGACCGGGCCCGGCTCGTACTGCCCGCGGGCACCTTCCAGGCGTCGGTCTTCCCCGGCAACGACATGGCCTGGGTGGCCACCCACTCCAACTGGACGGCGACCCCCTACGTCAACCAGGGCGGCCAGAACGTCCAGGTGACCGGGTCCACGGTGGCGACCGTGGGCTCCTCGGTGTGCCGCTCCGGTTCGACGACCGGCTGGCACTGCGGCACCGTCCAGCAGCTCAACACCAGCGTGACCTACCAGGAGGGCACCGTCTCCGGGGTCACCCGGACCTCGGTGTGCGCGGAGCCCGGCGACTCGGGCGGCTCCTTCGTCTCCGGCAGCCAGGCGCAGGGCGTCACCTCGGGCGGTACGGGCAACTGCTCGACCGGCGGCACGACGTACTTCCAGCCGGTCAACCCGATCCTGAGCTCCTACGGGCTCACGCTGAGGACGACCGCCGGCGGCCCCGGCGAACCGGGCCCGGGCAACCCCGGCGGCACCTGGTCGGCCGGCACCGTCTACCAGGCCGGCACCACGGTGACCTACGGCGGCGCCACCTACCGCTGCCTCCAGGGCCACCAGGCGCAGCCGGGCTGGGAGCCCCCGAACGCACCGGCGCTGTGGCAACGCCTGTGACCCCCTGACCGGGGGAACGCGAAAGGGCCCGTACGACAGAAGTCGTACGGGCCCTTGTGGTGCTCGCGATGGAGCTACCAGGTCGGGAGACCCTTCAGTAAGCCGGAGAGCTTACTTCTCGATCTTGGTGACCTGGCCGGCGCCCACGGTGCGGCCACCCTCACGGATGGCGAACTTCAGGCCCTCTTCCATGGCGACGGGCTGGATGAGCTCCACCTTCATCTCGGTGTTGTCACCCGGCATGACCATCTCGGTGCCCTCGGGGAGGGTCACCACGCCGGTCACGTCCGTCGTGCGGAAGTAGAACTGCGGACGGTAGTTGTTGAAGAACGGCGTGTGGCGGCCACCCTCGTCCTTGGAGAGGATGTAGGCCTGGGCCTGGAACTCGGTGTGCGGGGTGACCGAGCCCGGCTTGATGATGACCTGGCCGCGCTCGACGTCCTCGCGCTTGATGCCGCGGAGCAGCAGACCGACGTTCTCACCGGCCTGGCCCTCGTCGAGCAGCTTGCGGAACATCTCGATGCCGGTGACCGTGGTGGTGGTCTTCTCCTGCTTGATGCCGATGATGTCGACGGTCTCGTTGACCTTGAGGACACCACGCTCGATGCGGCCGGTGACGACCGTACCGCGACCGGTGATGGTGAAGACGTCCTCGATCGGCATCAGGAACGGCTTGTCGACGTCGCGCTCCGGCTCCGGGATGGCGGTGTCGACGGCGTTCATGAGGTCCAGGACGGACTGGACCCACTTCTCGTCGCCCTCAAGCGCCTTCAGAGCGGAGACACGGACGACCGGGAGGTCGTCACCCGGGAACTCGTACTCGGAGAGGAGCTCGCGGACCTCGAGCTCGACGAGCTCCATGATCTCTTCGTCGTCCACCATGTCGGACTTGTTCAGAGCCACGACGATGTACGGCACGCCGACCTGGCGGGCCAGGAGCACGTGCTCCTTGGTCTGCGGCATCGGGCCGTCGGTCGCGGCGACCACCAGGATCGCGCCGTCCATCTGGGCGGCACCGGTGATCATGTTCTTGATGTAGTCCGCGTGACCGGGGCAGTCGACGTGGGCGTAGTGACGCGCCTCGGTCTGGTACTCGACGTGCGAGATGGAGATCGTGATACCACGCTGGCGCTCTTCGGGCGCCTTGTCGATGTTGTCGAACGGGGTGGCCTCGTTCAGCTCCGGGTACGCGTCGTGCAGCACCTTGGTAATGGCGGCCGTGAGGGTCGTCTTACCGTGGTCGATGTGACCGATGGTGCCGATGTTGACGTGCGGCTTAGTCCGCTCGAACTTCGCCTTCGCCACTGGGTTCCTCCTGTGGAGTGGTTCTGTACGCCTTACTCATCGGCGCCAGGTGATCTTTGCTGGATGGCCCGGATCTCCGGGGCATTCCTCCGGCCGTGCGGCTGATCGCCGCGAATCCGTGGAATGCCCCGAGAGGCTCCGGAGTCAAGACTAAAGGCTGGAACTCGGGTGAGTTACTCGCCCTTGGCCTTCGCGATGATCTCCTCGGCGACGTTCCGCGGAACCTCGGCGTAGGAGTCGAACTGCATCGAGTAGCTTGCGCGACCCGACGTCTTGCTGCGGAGGTCGCCGACGTAGCCGAACATCTCCGAGAGGGGCACGAGGCCCTTCACGACACGGGCACCCGCCCGCTCCTCCATGGCCTGGATCTGGCCACGGCGGGAGTTGATGTCGCCGATGACCTCGCCCATGTAGTCCTCGGGCGTGGTGACCTCAACGGCCATCATCGGCTCGAGCAGCACAGGACCGGCCTTGCGCGCGGCCTCCTTGAAGGCCTGCGAACCGGCGATCTTGAACGCGAGCTCGGAGGAGTCGACCTCGTGGTAGCCACCGTCGAGAAGCGTGACGCGGACGCCCGTCATCTCGTAGCCGGCGAGGATGCCGAACTGCATGGCCTCCTGCGCACCGGCGTCCACCGAAGGGATGTACTCCTTCGGGACGCGGCCGCCGGTGACCTTGTTCACGAACTCGTACGAGGTGTCGCCACCCTCGAGCGGCTCGATCGCGATCTGCACCTTGGCGAACTGACCGGTACCACCGGTCTGCTTCTTGTGGGTGTAGTCCACGCGCTCGACGGCCTTGCGGATCGTCTCGCGGTACGCGACCTGCGGCTTGCCGACGTTGGCCTCGACCTTGAACTCACGGCGCATGCGGTCGACCAGCACCTCGAGGTGCAGCTCGCCCATACCGCCGATGATGGTCTGGCCGGTCTCCTCGTCCGAGTGGACCTGGAAGGACGGGTCCTCCTCGGCCAGGCGCTGGATCGCGACGCCCAGCTTCTCCTGGTCGCCCTTCGACTTGGGCTCGATGGCGACCTGGATGACCGGCGCCGGGAAGTCCATGGACTCCAGGATGACCGGGGCCTTGTCGTCGCTCAGCGTCTCACCGGTGGTGGTCTGCTTCAGACCCATGACGGCGACGATGTCGCCGGCGCCCACCGACGGGATCTCCTCACGCTTGTTGGCGTGCATGCGGTAGATCTTGCCGATGCGCTCCTTCTTGCCCTTGACGGAGTTCAGCACCTGCGTGCCGGACTCCAGGCGGCCCGAGTAGACCCGGACGAAGGTGAGCTTGCCGAGGTGCGGGTCGCTCATGATCTTGAACGCGAGCGCGGCGAGCGGCTCGTCCTCGGACGGCTTGCGCTTGATGACCTCTTCCGCGTTGCCCACGGCGTGGCCCTCGATGGCCTCGACGTCGAGCGGCGTGGGGAGGTAGCGCACGACCGCGTCGAGCAGGGGCTGAACGCCCTTGTTCTTGAACGCGGTGCCACAGAACACCGGGGTGATCGTGGTCTCGGTGGCCTTGCCGGACGCGATGGTGATACGACGGATCGCGGTGTGCAGCTGCTCCTCGGTGGGCTCGTTGCCCTCCAGGTACAGCTCCATGATCTCTTCGTCGTTCTCCGCGACGGCCTCGACCAGCTTGCCGTGCCACTCCTCGGCGGCCTCGGTGTGCGTGGCCGGGATGTCGACGACGTCGTACATCTCGCCCTTGGCGGCCTCGGCGGACCACACGAGCGCCTTCATGCGGACCAGGTCCACAACGCCCTTGAAGTCGGCCTCGGCACCGATCGGCAGCTGCATGACCAGCGGCTGCGCGCCCAGGCGGTCCTTGATCATGTCGACGCAGCGGTGGAACTCCGCACCGGTGCGGTCGAGCTTGTTCACGAAGCAGATGCGCGGAACGCCGTAGCGGTCCGCCTGACGCCACACCGTCTCGGACTGGGGCTCGACACCGGCAACGCCGTCGAACACCGTCACGGCACCGTCGAGCACGCGCAGGGAGCGCTCCACCTCGACGGTGAAGTCGACGTGACCCGGCGTGTCGATGATGTTGATCGTGTGGTCGACGTTGTCCAGCGGCCAGTGACAGGTGGTGGCAGCAGAGGTGATCGTGATGCCACGCTCCTGCTCCTGCTCCATCCAGTCCATCGTGGCGGAACCCTCGTGGGTCTCACCGATCTTGTAGGACACACCGGTGTAGAACAGGATCCGCTCGGTGGTGGTCGTCTTGCCCGCGTCGATGTGGGCCATGATCCCGATGTTGCGGACATGGGCCAGGTCAAGTGAAGTGGTAGCCATAAGGCTTCAGTCTTCTCTCGGTTCTCGATGGGGTAGCGACTACCAGCGGTAGTGCGCGAAGGCCTTGTTGGACTCGGCCATCTTGTGCGTGTCCTCGCGCTTCTTCACAGCGGCACCGAGGCCGTTGGAGGCGTCGAGGAGCTCGTTGAGCAGACGCTCGGTCATGGTCTTCTCGCGACGGGCGCGGGAGTAACCGACCAGCCAGCGCAGCGCCAGGGTGTTGGCGCGACCGGGCTTGACCTCGATCGGCACCTGGTAGGTGGCGCCACCGACACGGCGGGACTTGACCTCGAGGGTCGGCTTGATGTTCTCGAGAGCGCGCTTCAGCGTGATGATCGGGTCGTTGCCGGTCTTCTCGCGCAGACCCTCCATGGCGCCGTAGACGATGCGCTCGGCGGTGGAGCGCTTGCCGTTCAGCAGCACCTTGTTGATCAGGGAGGTCACCAGAGGAGAGCCGTAGACCGGGTCGATGATGACCGGGCGCTTCGGGGCGGGGCCCTTACGAGGCATTCTTACTTCTCCTTCTTGGCGCCGTAACGGCTGCGAGCCTGCTTGCGGTTCTTGACACCCTGGGTGTCGAGCGAACCGCGGATGATCTTGTAGCGAACACCCGGCAGGTCCTTCACACGGCCGCCGCGCACGAGCACGATCGAGTGCTCCTGCAGGTTGTGTCCCTCACCCGGAATGTAAGCCGTGACCTCGATACCGCTGGTCAGACGCACACGCGCGACCTTACGGAGGGCCGAGTTCGGCTTCTTCGGGGTGGTCGTGAACACACGCGTGCAGACGCCACGGCGCTGGGGCGAACCCTCGAGTGCGGGCGTCTTGTTCTTTTCGACCTTGTCCTGCCGGCCCTTGCGGACCAGCTGCTGGATCGTAGGCACTACTTCTCCGGTTTCTGTGTGCCGATGGGTACAGCTAACCTGGAACATCGCCGACCCACGCGGTCGGGTGTGTCGAATCCCGCAGACTCCCACCGCAAGGCAGAAAGAGGCGCAGATCACGGTGGCCGTTCAGCGGCTCCCGGTGCGGTTTCAAGGCACGCACGAAAGCCAGGGCACACCCCAGGCACAAGGTCTGAGCGTACCTACCTCATTCGCTGCGGTCAAAACAAATGCGCCCCGCCCGCCGCGTCCCCCGGGGCTTGTCAAGCCCCGGTCCCGCGGGCGATCTTCGAATCCACGGAACGTGATCTTCGGACACCGGAATCCGCCCACGTCACCCCGACCCCGCGATCCCGGCCACGACGAGCACGGTCAGGAACACCGCCCAGCCCGCGACGGACAGCCAGCCCAGGACCAGCCCGGCCAGCGCGAGGCCGTCACCGCCCTGCCCGTTGCGGCGCATCTCCGCGCGGGCGGCGTGTCCCAGGACCACCGCGGGCAGGCCCGTCAGACCGCCCGTCATCAGCGTGAGCACACCGCAGACCAGGGAGCCGACCGCCTTGCCGTTGGTGGGCGGCGGGACCGCCGCCGGCAGGAACGTGGGCGGCACGACCGGAGCCGCCGCCGAGGTGAGCGGCACCGGACCCTGCGGCAGGTCCGCCACCAGCAGCGCCAGCTCCCCGACCGTACGCGCCTGGTACGCCCGTGCGACGCGCTGGTCGAGTTCCCGCTCGTCCAGGCGGCCCTCGCTGAAGCCCGCCCTGAGCACGTCCACGGCCCGCTCGCGGTCGGCGTGGGACGCGAGCATCGAAGGGCCGCCCTGGCCCTGCCACGGCTGCGGTGCCCCCTGTCCCCGCTGCCAGGGCTGCATGGGCTGCCACGACGGGTGTGACGGTTGATACGACACTGGGACCTCCCCCGGACCGCGTGTGTCTCTCCATGATGCGCCAAGGGCGGCCATCCCGTTGTGGGATGGCCGCCCTTCAGCGCGTCAAGCAGTCGCTCGCCTACTGGTTGTACGGACCGTAGTCGTAGTCCTCCAGCGGAACGGCCTGGCCGGAGCCGGAGCCGAACGGCGAGTAGTCGATGTCGTCGTAGCCCACGGCCGAGTACATCGCGGCCTTGGCCTCCTCGGTCGGCTCGACCCGGATGTTGCGGTAGCGGGACAGGCCCGTACCGGCCGGGATGAGCTTACCGATGATGACGTTCTCCTTGAGGCCGATCAGGGAGTCGGACTTGGCGTTGATCGCCGCGTCCGTCAGGACCCTGGTCGTCTCCTGGAAGGACGCCGCCGACAGCCAGGACTCGGTCGCCAGCGAGGCCTTGGTGATACCCATGAGCTGCGGACGACCGGAGGCCGGGTGACCGCCCTCCTGGACCACACGACGGTTCTCGTGCTCGAACTTCGAGCGCTCGACCAGCTCGCCGGGCAGCAGCTCGGCGTCGCCGGACTCGATGATCGTCACGCGGCGCAGCATCTGCCGGATGATGATCTCGATGTGCTTGTCGTGGATCGACACACCCTGCGAGTTGTAGACCTTCTGGACCTCGCCGACCAGGTGGACCTGGACGGCCCGCTGACCCAGGATACGCAGCACGTCGTGCGGGTTGGTGGCACCCACGGTGAGCTTCTGGCCCACCTCGACGTGGTCGCCCTCGCCGACCAGCAGACGGGCACGCTTCGAGATCGGGAACGCCGTCTCGTCGCTGCCGTCGTCCGGGGTGATGACGATCTTCTTGGTCTTCTCGGTCTCCTCGATCCGGACGCGTCCGGCCGCCTCGGAGATCGGGGCGACACCCTTCGGCGTACGGGCCTCGAAGAGCTCGACGACACGCGGCAGACCCTGGGTGATGTCGTCACCGGCCACACCACCGGTGTGGAAGGTACGCATCGTCAGCTGGGTGCCGGGCTCACCGATGGACTGGGCGGCGATGATGCCGACCGCCTCACCGATGTCGACCAGCTTGCCGGTGGCGAGCGAACGGCCGTAGCACATGGCGCAGGTGCCGACGGCGGACTCACAGGTCAGGACCGAGCGGGTCTTGACCTCCGAGACGCCACGGGCCACCAGTTCCTCGATGAGGACGTCACCGAGGTCGGTGCCGGCCGGGGCCAGGACCTGGCCGTCGACCACGATGTCCTCGGCGAGGCAGCGCGCGTACACGGACGTCTCGACGTTGTCCGCCTTGCGCAGCACGCCGTCCGCACCGCGCTCCGCGATGTGCAGCTTGAGGCCGCGTTCGGTGCCGCAGTCCTCCTCGCGGATGATGACGTCCTGGGAGACGTCGACCAGACGACGGGTGAGGTAACCGGAGTCGGCGGTACGCAGGGCGGTGTCGGCCAGACCCTTACGGGCACCGTGCGTGGAGATGAAGTACTCCAGCACGGACAGACCCTCACGGAACGACGCCTTGATGGGCCGCGGGATGGTCTCGTTCTTGGCGTTCGACACCAGACCGCGCATACCGGCGATCTGACGCATCTGCATCATGTTTCCTCGGGCGCCCGAGGAAACCATCATGAAGATCGGGTTGGTCTTCGGGAAGTTGTCGTTCATCGCCTCGGCGACCTCGTTGGTCGCCTTGGTCCAGATCGCGATGAGCTCCTGGGTCCGCTCGTCCTTCGTGATCAGACCGCGCTCGTACTGCTTCTGGACCTTCTCGTCCTGCGCCTCGTAGCCGCGGACGATCTCCTTCTTCGCCTCGGGGACGACGACGTCGGAGATGGCGACGGTGACACCGGAGCGGGTGGCCCAGTAGAAGCCGGACGACTTCAGGTTGTCGAGCGTGGCCGCCACGATGACCTTCGGGTAGCGCTCGGCGAGGTCGTTGACGATCTCGGAGAGCTGCTTCTTGCCCACCTCGAAGTCGACGAACGGGTAGTCCTCGGGCAGCAGCTCGTTGAAGAGCGCGCGGCCCAGGGTCGTCTTCAGACGGAAGGAGTCACCCTGCTGCCACTCCGGCTCACCCTCCTCGCGGGCCGGCGGGGTCCAGCCGCGCGGCGGGATGGTGCCCACCGGGAAGCGGACGTCCACCCGCGACTGCAGCGAGAGCTCGCCGGCGTCGAACGCCATGATCGCCTCGGCGACCGACGCGAAGGAGCGGTCCTCGCCCTTGGCCGCGCGGCCCTCGGCGTCGGTGGTGAGGAAGTACAGACCGAGGACCATGTCCTGGGTCGGCATCGTCACCGGACGGCCGTCGGCCGGCTTGAGGATGTTGTTCGAGGACAGCATCAGGATGCGGGCCTCGGCCTGCGCCTCCGCGGACAGCGGCAGGTGCACGGCCATCTGGTCACCGTCGAAGTCCGCGTTGAACGCGGTGCACACGAGCGGGTGAATCTGAATGGCCTTGCCCTCGACCAGCTGCGGCTCGAAGGCCTGGATGCCGAGGCGGTGCAGCGTGGGCGCACGGTTCAGCAGAACCGGGTGCTCCGCGATGACCTCTTCCAGCACGTCGTACACGACCGTGCGGCCGCGCTCGACCATGCGCTTGGCCGACTTGATGTTCTGCGCGTGGTTCAGGTCGACCAGGCGCTTCATCACGAACGGCTTGAAGAGCTCCAGCGCCATCGCCTTCGGCAGACCGCACTGGTGCAGCTTCAGCTGCGGACCGACGACGATCACGGAACGAGCCGAGTAGTCGACGCGCTTGCCGAGCAGGTTCTGACGGAAGCGGCCCTGCTTGCCCTTGAGCATGTCGGACAGCGACTTCAGCGGACGGTTGCCGGGGCCCGTGACCGGGCGGCCGCGGCGGCCGTTGTCGAAGAGCGCGTCGACGGCCTCCTGGAGCATGCGCTTCTCGTTGTTCACGATGATCTCGGGCGCGCCGAGGTCGAGAAGCCGCTTCAGGCGGTTGTTGCGGTTGATGACACGGCGGTACAGGTCGTTCAGGTCGGAGGTCGCGAAGCGGCCACCGTCCAGCTGCACCATCGGACGCAGGTCCGGCGGGATGACCGGCACGCAGTCCAGGACCATGCCCTTGGGGCTGTTGGACGTCTGCAGGAACGCGGAGACGACCTTCAGGCGCTTGAGGGCGCGGGTCTTCTTCTGGCCCTTGCCGGTGCGGATGATCTCACGGAGCTTCTCGGCCTCCTCCTCGAGGTCGAAGGACTCCAGGCGCTTCTGCAGCGCCGCGGCACCCATCGAGCCGTCGAAGTACGTGCCGAACCGGTCGCGCAGCTCGCGGTAGAGCAGCTCGTCGCCCTCGAGGTCCTGGACCTTGAGGTTCTTGAACCGGGTCCACACCTCGTCGAGGCGGTCGATCTCGCGCTGCGCGCGGTCGCGCAGCTGCTTCATCTCACGCTCGGCACCCTCGCGCACCTTGCGGCGCACGTCGGCCTTGGCACCCTCGGCCTCAAGCTCGGCGAGGTCCGCCTCGAGCTTCTTGGCGCGGGCCTCCAGGTCGGCGTCGCGGCGCTGCTCGATCTGCTGGCGCTCGACGGAGACGTGGGCCTCCAGCGACGGCAGGTCGCGGGTGCGGCGCTCGTCGTCGACGTACGTGATCATGTACGCCGCGAAGTAGATGACCTTCTCCAGGTCCTTCGGGGCCAGGTCGAGCAGGTAGCCCAGACGCGACGGGACGCCCTTGAAGTACCAGATGTGGGTGACGGGCGCGGCCAGTTCGATGTGGCCCATCCGCTCACGGCGCACCTTGGCACGGGTGACCTCGACGCCGCAGCGCTCGCAGATGATGCCCTTGAAGCGGACACGCTTGTACTTGCCGCAGTAGCACTCCCAGTCCCGGGTGGGACCGAAGATCTTCTCGCAGAAGAGCCCGTCCTTTTCCGGCTTGAGGGTGCGGTAGTTGATGGTCTCGGGCTTCTTGACCTCGCCGTGGCTCCACTGACGGATGTCGTCAGCGGTGGCCAGGCCGATCCGGAGCTCGTCGAAGAAGTTGACGTCGAGCACTATGCGTCAATCCCTCTCAGGGTCGTAAGTCTGTGGTCTGAAACGGGGGCCTGGGGGTCGGCGGGCCTCCTGGTCAGGAGACCCGCCGGACTCCCGTCAGACCTCTTCGACGCTGCTCGGCTCGCGCCGGGACAGGTCGATGCCGAGCTCCTCCGCAGCGCGGAAGACATCCTCGTCGGTGTCGCGCATCTCGATGGACATACCGTCGCTGGACAGCACCTCCACGTTCAGGCACAGGGACTGCATCTCCTTGATGAGCACCTTGAAGGACTCGGGGATGCCGGGCTCGGGGATGTTCTCGCCCTTGACGATGGCCTCGTAGACCTTCACGCGGCCGGTGACGTCGTCGGACTTGATGGTCAGCAGCTCCTGAAGGGCGTAGGCGGCGCCGTAGGCCTCGAGGGCCCACACCTCCATCTCGCCGAAGCGCTGGCCACCGAACTGGGCCTTACCACCCAGCGGCTGCTGGGTGATCATCGAGTACGGACCGGTCGAACGGGCGTGCAGCTTGTCGTCGACCAGGTGGTGCAGCTTCAGGATGTACATGTAGCCGACCGAGATCGGGTCCGGGAACGGCTCACCGCTACGGCCGTCGAACAGCTGCGCCTTGCCGGACGGGAGGACCATGCGGTCACCGTCGCGGTTCGGGATGGTGTGCTGGAGCAGACCCGCCAGCTCGTCCTCACGGGCACCGTCGAAGACCGGGGTGGCCACGTTGGTGCCGGGGGCGACCTGGTCGGCGCCGATGGCCTGGAGGCGCTCCGCCCACTCGTCCGCGAGGCCGGAGACGTCCCAGCCGCGGCTGGCGAGCCAGCCGAGGTGGATCTCCAGGACCTGTCCCGGGTTCATTCGGGACGGCACACCCAGCGGGTTGAGGATGATGTCGACCGGGGTGCCGTCCTCCAGGAACGGCATGTCCTCGATCGGCAGGATCTTGGAGATGACGCCCTTGTTGCCGTGGCGGCCGGCGAGCTTGTCACCATCGGTGATCTTGCGCTTCTGCGCGACGTAGACGCGGACCAGCTGGTTCACGCCCGGCGGCAGCTCGTCGCCCTCCTCGCGGTCGAAGACGCGCACGCCGATGACCTTGCCGGTCTCGCCGTGCGGCACCTTCAGCGAGGTGTCACGGACCTCACGGGCCTTCTCACCGAAGATCGCGCGCAGCAGGCGCTCCTCGGGGGTCAGCTCGGTCTCGCCCTTCGGGGTCACCTTGCCGACGAGGATGTCGCCGGCGATGACCTCGGCGCCGATGCGGATGATGCCGCGCTCGTCGAGGTCGGCGAGGACCTCCTCGGAGACGTTCGGGATGTCCCGGGTGATCTCCTCGGGGCCGAGCTTGGTGTCACGGGCGTCGACCTCGTGCTCCTCGATGTGGATCGAGGAGAGGACGTCGTCCTGGACGAGGCGCTGCGACAGGATGATCGCGTCCTCGTAGTTGTGACCCTCCCACGGCATGAACGCGACCAGCAGGTTCTTGCCGAGCGCCATCTCGCCGTTCTGGGTGGCCGGACCGTCGGCGAGGACCTGGCCCTCGACGACGCGGTCGCCCTCGTTGACGATGACCTTCTGGTTGACCGAGGTGCCCTGGTTGGAGCGGGCGAACTTGGCCAGGCGGTACGTGATGTACGTGCCGTCGTCGTTGGTCGTGGTGATGTAGTCGGCGGAGATCTCCTGGACCACACCGGCCTTCTCGGCCTTGACGACGTCGCCGGCGTCGACGGCGGAGCGGTACTCCATGCCGGTGCCGACGAGCGGGGACTCCGACTTGATGAGCGGAACGGCCTGGCGCATCATGTTCGCGCCCATGAGGGCACGGTTGGCGTCGTCGTGCTCGAGGAACGGGATCATGGCGGTCGCGACCGACACCATCTGGCGCGGCGAGACGTCCATGTAGTCGACGTCCTCGGGGCTGACGTAGTCGACCTCGCCGCCACGGCGGCGGACCAGCACGCGGGCCTCGGCGAAGCGCAGGTCGTCCGCCAGGGTGGCGTTGGCCTGCGCGATGACGAAGCGGTCCTCCTCGTCGGCGGTCAGGTAGTCGACCTCGTCGGTGACCTGGCCGTCGCTGACCTTGCGGTACGGGGTCTCGACGAACCCGAACGCGTTGACCCGGCCGTAGGAGGCGAGCGAGCCGATCAGGCCGATGTTCGGGCCTTCCGGCGTCTCGATCGGGCACATGCGGCCGTAGTGCGAGGGGTGCACGTCACGGACCTCGAAGCCGGCCCGCTCACGGGAGAGACCACCCGGGCCAAGGGCCGACAGGCGGCGCTTGTGGGTGAGACCCGACAGCGGGTTGTTCTGGTCCATGAACTGCGACAGCTGGCTGGTGCCGAAGAACTCCTTGATGGAGGCGACGACCGGCCGGATGTTGATCAGGGTCTGCGGCGTGATCGCCTCGACGTCCTGCGTGGTCATACGCTCGCGGACGACGCGCTCCATACGGGCCAGACCGGTGCGGACCTGGTTCTGGATGAGCTCGCCCACGCTGCGCAGACGGCGGTTGCCGAAGTGGTCGATGTCGTCGGTCTCGACGACGATCGTCTGACCGCTGTCGCCGACCGTCTCGATCTCGCCCGCGTGCAGCTTCACCAGGTACTTGATCGTCGAGATGACGTCCTCGACGGTCAGGACGCCGGCGTCCAGCGGAGCGTCCGCGCCCAGCTTCTTGTTGACCTTGTAGCGGCCGACCTTGGCCAGGTCGTAGCGCTTGGGGTTGAAGTACAGGTTCTCGAGCAGCGTCTGCGCGGCCTCACGCGTGGGGGGCTCGCCCGGGCGCAGCTTGCGGTAGATGTCCAGCAGCGCGTCGTCCTGGCCCTGGGTGTGGTCCTTCTCCAGGGTGGCGCGCATCGACTCGTAGTCGCCGAACTCCTCGAGGATCTGCTCGTTGGTCCAGCCGAGCGCCTTCAGAAGGACGGTGACCGACTGCTTGCGCTTGCGGTCGATGCGGACACCGACCATGTCGCGCTTGTCGATCTCCATCTCCAGCCAGGCACCCCGGGAGGGGATGATCTTGGCGGAGAAGATGTCCTTGTCGGACGTCTTGTCGATGGAGGAGTCGAAGTAGACACCGGGGGAACGGACCAGCTGGGACACCACGACACGCTCGGTGCCGTTGATGACGAAGGTGCCCTTGTTCGTCATGAGCGGGAAGTCGCCCATGAAGACGGTCTGGGACTTGATCTCGCCGGTCTCGTTGTTGGTGAACTCGGCCGTGACGAAGAGCGGGGCGGCGTACGTGAAGTCGCGCTCCTTGCACTCGTCGATGCTGTTCTTCGGCGGCTCGAAGCGGTGGTCGCGGAACGTCAGCGACATCGACCC
Source organism: Streptomyces sp. NPDC004721 (assembly GCF_053601495.1). Taxonomy (NCBI): domain Bacteria; kingdom Bacillati; phylum Actinomycetota; class Actinomycetes; order Kitasatosporales; family Streptomycetaceae; genus Streptomyces; species Streptomyces sp. NPDC004721. The sequence continues at coordinate 204,550 of NZ_JBSGBZ010000005.1, read as the reverse complement.
GGAGAAGTCCTCGATCGGGGAGATCTCCTCGAAGATCTCCTCCAGACCGGACTTGGTGGGGACGTCCTGACCGGACTCCAGAGCCGACTCGACGCGAGCCTTCCACGCGTCGTTGCCGAGCAGCCAGTCGAAGCTCTCGGTTTGCAGCGCGAGAAGGTTCGGAACCTCGAGGGGCTCCTTGATCTTTGCAAAGGAGATGCGCAGCGGGGCGGTGCTGGCGCCGTTGTTCGTATTCGCGGTCGAGGCGTTGCGCGAGGCGGCCAAGAGGGGGTCCTTCCGAGGGCTCGGACTCACTACGCGCGTACCGGCCCCCCGCCGCCGCTTGAGGACAGGTCGTCCTGATCGGGCCGAAAGGCCAGGTCAAGGATGATCTGGTCGTCGTTGCTGAGGCGAGGGCATGCCCCTGGTGACGGGCAGGGGACAGCTAACAGGCAGCGCAAAGGGTCAGTGTAGCCACATGGCACACTGATGTCCAGTGCGGGTTTTTTGCGACCCTCGTAGTTGTCAACGTCTGCGGCCTACCTGCCCTCAACGCACCCTGATACTGCCCTCTTCGTCGCCGATCCATGCCTCGGATTCGGATCCTTGTTGGCGACGCGTCCTGAGAATTGCGCGCTCCGTGCGGTTCGTCAAGGCCTCCCATGGCCAAACCGGATGCTGCCATCGTCACTTGCAGCCCGCCGCCGGGAGCTCTGGAGGCACGACGAAGATCACCATACCCCTCCCTGCCGCGGGCGCAAGGCAGCCGGCACCGGCCCCCTCGAACGCCGAAGAGCGACCACCCGGATGGATGATCGCTCCTCGGTGCGTTCGCGTTACAGCCCTAGGGGACCGTGTTCAGCGCGCGGGAGTCCTTCGCGGACCCGTGGAGGTTACTTGACCTCGACGGAGGCGCCGGCGCCCTCGAGGGCCTCCTTGGCCTTGTCCGCGGCCTCCTTGTTGACCTTCTCGAGGACGGGCTTCGGCGCACCGTCGACCAGGTCCTTGGCCTCCTTCAGGCCCAGGGAGGTCAGCTCGCGCACGACCTTGATGACCTGGATCTTCTTGTCGCCGGCGCCGGCGAGGATGACGTCGAACTCGTCCTTCTCCTCGACGACCTCGGCGGCAGCGCCACCGGCGGCACCGGCGACCATGACCGGGGCGGCCGCGGCGGCGGTGACGTCGAACTTCTCCTCGAAGGCCTTCACGAACTCGGAGAGCTCGATGAGGGTCATCTCCTCGAACTGCGCGAGCAGGTCTTCCTGGCTGAGCTTCGCCATGATGGCGGTCCTTCCACTCAAATCGGCAGGTGCCGGATGTACTGGGTGAGGCGGGCGTACGTCGGCCCGCTGCGACCCTCGCCGCGTCAGGCGGCTCGGATCAGAAAGCGAGCCGAGTTACTCGGCACCGCCCTGCTCGTCCTGCTTGGCGCGCAGCGCGTCCACGGTGCGGACGAGCTTCGACGGCAGCGCCTGGAAGACGGAGGCAGCCTGGGACTGCTTCCCCTTGAAGGCACCGGCCAGCTTGGAGAGCAGAACCTCGCGGGACTCGAGGTCCGCAAGCTTCTTGATCTCGTCGGCGGACAGCGCCTTACCCTCAAGGACACCGCCCTTGATGACGAGATTCGGGTTGTCCTTGGCGAAGTCACGGAGACCCTTCGCCGACTCCACCGGGTCACCGGTGACGAAGGCGACGGCCGTCGGACCAGCGAAGAGCTGGTCGTCCAGCGTGATCCCGGCCTCGTTGGCCGCAATCTTGGTCAGCGTGTTCTTCACCACGGCGTACTGGGCGTTCTCACCGAGCGACCGGCGCAGCGTCTTGAGCTGCGCCACGGTGAGACCGCGGTACTCGGTCAGCACGGCGGCGTTGGAGCTGCGGAACTTGTCCGTCAGCTCCGCAACCGCGGCAGCCTTGTCGGGCCTCGCCATAGAGCCTCGGCCTCCTTCCGGGTGATTCGGACCGCGCGGACCCGAAGGAGGACTGGGGAAAACGAAACGCCCCGGCGCAGGCGCTCGGGGCGGACTCGACCGGGTGCACACACGGGGATCGGCGCGTGCTCCGGGAGTTCTTCCACAGTCACCTGCGCGGGTCGTCCGCAGTTCAGCGGATCCTTCGGCCACCGCACCCTCGTACGAGCGCGCGGCAACGACCAGCGGTCTTTGGCTTCTGTGGGAGCGTACGGGAGGGGGCTACCGCAAAGCAAATCGCCTCGGGAGCGCGGCTCAGGAGCCGATGCCGGTGCCGCCCGCGGTGGCGCCCTGGGACTTCATCAGGTCCTTGAAGTCCATGGTGTCGCCGGCCGGGGGCACCTGGACGGAGGTCTTCACGCCGTAGTCGCTGTAGTAGGCGGTGTTGGTCATGGTGCCGGTCGCCATGTCCGCCTTCTCGACCTTCTTGACCAGCAGGCTCCGGTCGTTGACCCAGATGTCGATGGACTCCGTGGTGACGCCCGCCTCGCTGAGCTGCTTCTTCAGCTCGTCCATCTGGCGCTTGGGCAGGTTCGAGGTCTTGCCGGCGAAGTCGGCGACGTTCACCGTGCCCGCGTAGTGCGTGGTGTGCTCGCCGCGCACCCTCGCCTCGCCGACCTTCCTGACGTCGCCGGAGGCCAGCAGCAGCTTCACCGACTGGTTCGGCGTGGCGTTCTTCAGCTGCTCCTGCATGTACTCGCCGGAGCCGCCTGCGAGGGCCCCGAGGTCCTCGTAGCGGTACGCGATCCAGTGCTTGCCGCCCGTCTGCCGCGCATAGGCGTCGCCCATGTGGGCGTAGTAGGCGTCGGGCAGGTACCGCGCCTCCATCGTCGTGGCCCCGATCCGGCGCATCGTCTCGGCGACCGTGCCGCCGGTGTAGGTGAGCTTGAGCGTGCCGGTCAGGCCGTCACCCCAGTCGAGGGTGCCGTCGCCCTTCATCGACATCAGCGTGCCGATGCTGGTCGTCATCGACACTCTGGCGGAGTCGGCCTCGGCGGTGGAGGTGTCGGCGGAGCGCAGGGCCGCGACGGGGCTCACGTGCGCGAGCCCCCGGCCGGCCGCGCCGTCGCCCTTGCCCGAGCCACCGGAGGAGCCGGAGGAGCCGCAGGCGGCCACTGCGGTCAGCGAGGTCACCGCCACGACGGAGAGCGTGATACGGCGCGCGGTCGTGCTCTTCATTCGTCCCACCCCTATGCGGTTGCTGTGATCTTCACGCTAACGCAGCCCTGTGACAGGCGTATGGGAGTCGCACAGACGTCGCGCACGGACGTACGGAAGACGTCGTACAGGAGCCCCACGGAAAAGGGACGAGCCCCGCACCCGAAAAGGTTGCGGGACTCGTCCCTCAGCTGTGCGAGCCGTGGAGCCCAGACCGGCACAGACCGGTCCAGACCGGCCCGGACCGGCTCAGACCGCGGCCGGGTCCTCCTCGACGAGGAGGTTGCGGGTGCGGTTCGGGTCGACCGGGATGCCGGGGCCCATCGTGGTGGTGATGGCGGCCTTCTTGATGTAGCGACCCTTGGCGGCGGACGGCTTCAGACGGAGGATCTCCTCCAGCGCCGCGCCGTAGTTCTCCACCAGCTTGCTGTCGTCGAACGACGTCTTGCCGATGATGAAGTGCAGGTTCGAGTGCTTGTCGACGCGGAACTCGATCTTGCCGCCCTTGATCTCGGTGACGGCCTTGGCCACGTCGGGGGTGACGGTGCCGGTCTTCGGGTTCGGCATCAGACCACGCGGGCCGAGGACGCGGCCGAGGCGGCCGACCTTGCCCATGAGGTCCGGGGTGGCGACGACGGAGTCGAAGTCCAGACGGCCCTTCGACACCTCGTCGATCAGCTCGTCCGCGCCGACGATGTCGGCGCCGGCGGCACGTGCGGCCTCGGCACGGTCACCGGTCGCGAAGACCAGGACCCGGGCGGTCTTACCGGTGCCGTGCGGAAGGTTCACGGTGCCACGGACCATCTGGTCGGCCTTGCGCGGGTCGACACCCAGACGGAAGGCGACCTCGACGGTGCCGTCGAACTTGGTCGTGGAGGTCTCCTTGGCGAGACGGACGGCCTCGAGCGGGGCGTACTGCTTCTCCCGGTCGATCTTGGCGTCCGCAGCGCGGAGAGCCTTGCTGCGCTTGCTCACAACTGCTCCTGTGTGTTCTGAAAGGAGTCGTGGTACGGGCCGAGCGGGCCCTGCCACGTGCGGCCATCAGCCGCATGGTGCTACGAAGGTGGGGTTCAGCCCTCGACCGTGACGCCCATGGAACGCGCGGTGCCGGCGATGATCTTCGCGGCGGCGTCCAGGTCGTTGGCGTTGAGGTCGGGCAGCTTGGTCTGGGCGATCTCGCGGACCTGCGCCTCGGTGATCTTGGCGACCTTGGTCTTGTGCGGCTCGCCGGAGCCCTTCTCCACGCCCGCGGCCTTGAGGATCATCTTGGCGGCCGGCGGGGTCTTGGTGATGAAGGTGAAGGAACGGTCCTCGTAGACCGTGATCTCCACCGGGATGACCCAACCGCGCTGCGACTCGGTCGCGGCGTTGTAGGCCTTGCAGAACTCCATGATGTTGACGCCGTGCTGACCCAGCGCCGGGCCGACCGGCGGAGCCGGGTTGGCGGCGCCGGCCTGGATCTGGAGCTTGATGAGCCCCGTGACCTTCTTCTTCTTGGGAGGCATTGCTCTCCGGGTCCTTTCGATTCGGGTCCTGCCGGCGCTCGGGTACCACCCGGACGCAGGCATACCGCACAACGATAACGGGTATGGCTGCGCGGCTGAAAACCGGGCAGGTCAGGCGATCGTTCGAGCGATCGCCTGACCTGCGCGGAAGCGGTACGTCCAGAAAGAACCGCGGTGAACTAGTTCTTCTGGATCTGGTCGAAGCTCAGCTCGACCGGGGTCTCGCGGCCGAAGATCTCGACGAGGCCCTTGACCTTCTTGGAGTCCGGGTTGATCTCGTTGATCGTGGCCTGGAGCGTGGCGAACGGGCCGTCGGTGACGGTGACCGAGTCGCCGACCTCGAAGTCCAGCACCTGGACCTCGACCTTGCGCTGCGGGGCCGGCTTGCCCTCGGCCTCGGCGGCCTCGCGGGCGGCCTTCTCCTCCGCCTCGGGGGCGAGCATCTTGACGATCTCGTCCAGGGACAGCGGGTACGGGTCGTAGGCGTTGCCCACGAACCCGGTGACGCCCGGGGTGTTGCGGACGACGCCCCAGGACTCGTTCGTCAGGTCCATGCGGACGAGGACGTAGCCGGGCAGCTTGTTCTGCCGGACGGTCTTGCGCTCGCCGTTCTTGATCTGGACGATCTCTTCCTCGGGCACCTCGGCCTGGTAGATGAAGTCCTCGACGTTCAGCGAGACGGCACGCTGCTCCAGGTTCGCCTTCACGCGCTTCTCGTAGCCGGCGTAGGTGTGGATGACGTACCACTCGCCGGGCAGCGTGCGCAGTTCCTCGCGGAGCTTGGTGACCGGGTCGACCTCGGCCTCCGGCTCCTCTTCCTCGGCCTCACCCCCCGGCGCCTCGTCCACGACGTGGACGGCGGCCTCCTCGGCCGGCTCGCCCGCGGCGGCCTCGGCAGCCTCGGCCTCGTCGACCTCGTCCGCACCCTCGACGATGTCGAGCTCGTCATCCACGGACTCGGTCGGCTCGATGGCGTCGTTCAGGTTCGGGTCAGACACGGTGGCTGCTTCTTCCTGGATACATAGGGGTGGAACATGCGAAAAGGGGCGCCGGTAACCGCGGCGCCCTTCGCTCTTGACTCAGCCGAAGACGTACTTGGCCGCGTGGCTGAGCCCATAGTCAATCACGGTCACCAGGCCGATCATGATGACGACGAAGACAATCACCACGGTGGTGTACGTCGTCAGCTGATTGCGGGTCGGCCAGACGACCTTGCGGAGTTCCGCGATGATCTGACGGTAGAAGACAGCAAGGCGCTTGAGCGGGCCCTTCTTGCCACGCTTGCCACCCTTGCGGGCCTTCTTGGATTCCGTCACCTCGTCCTGGGCATCAGGCGTGTCGAGGGAGCCCACGGCGTCCGTCATTCGTCCTCACCTGATTCCGGGTCGTGGCCGTGCCGCGCCCGGTCGAGCCGCACGGCGGTGCAATTGCTGTACGTACATGCGCACACATCCTGGCGATGGTGTGTGTAGCAGGGCCGGAGGGACTCGAACCCCCAACCGCTGGTTTTGGAGACCAGTGCTCTACCAATTGAGCTACGACCCTTTGTGTGCCCCCCAACGTACCGCATACGACCGGATGCTCGGTGTGCACCCGGTGCGACAGCGGCTGCTGAAGGCCAACGAGGTGAGAGTGTACGTGTTCCGGCGCCGGTCGTCGAACAGAAAGTGCCCAACCGGCTCCGGTCGTTGGAAGATCGCCTGGCAGAAGGCGGGATCCGGACGGATGTCCGGAGGTTCGACCGGCCTTGTTCATCCTGTGAAACCCGCGTGCCCCGGGCGTTTCCGGTCTGAAACGATGGACGGTATGAGCGCTGCAACCCCTCCCACCGAGCGCCGGGTCTCCGCCCGCATCGGCGCGATCTCCGAGTCCGCCACCCTCGCCGTGGACGCCAAGGCCAAGGCCCTCAAGGCCGCCGGGCGTCCCGTGATCGGCTTCGGCGCCGGCGAGCCGGACTTCCCGACCCCGGACTACATCGTCGAGGCCGCCGTCGAGGCCTGCCGGAACCCCAAGTACCACCGCTACACGCCGGCCGGCGGCCTGCCCGAGCTGAAGGCCGCGATCGCCGCGAAGACGCTGCGCGACTCCGGCTGGGAGCCGGACGTCTCGCAGATCCTGGTCACCAACGGCGGCAAGCAGGCCATCTACGAGGCGTTCGCCGCGATCCTCGACCCGGGCGACGAGGTCATCGTGCCGGCGCCGTACTGGACGACGTACCCGGAGTCGATCCGCCTGGCCGGCGGTGTCCCGGTCGAGGTCGTCGCGGACGAGACCACCGGCTACCGCGTGTCGGTCGAGCAGCTGGAGGCCGCCCGCACGGAGAAGACCAAGGTCGTCCTCTTCGTCTCCCCGTCCAACCCGACCGGCGCGGTCTACTCCGAGGCCGAGACCGAGGCGATCGGCCGCTGGGCCCTCGAGCACGGCCTGTGGGTGCTGACCGACGAGATCTACGAGCACCTGGTCTACGGCGACGCCGTCTCGGTGTCCCTGCCGGCGCTCCTGCCCGAGCTGCGCGACAAGTGCGTCGTCGTCAACGGCGTGGCGAAGACGTACGCCATGACCGGCTGGCGCGTGGGCTGGGTCATCGGCCCGAAGGACGTGGTCAAGGCCGCGACCAACCTCCAGTCGCACGCCACCTCGAACGTGTCGAACGTCTCCCAGGCCGCGGCCCTCGCCGCCGTCTCCGGCGACCTGGAGGCGGTCGCGAAGATGCGCGAGGCCTTCGACCGGCGGCGGAAGACCATCGTGCGGATGCTCAACGAGATCGACGGCGTGCTCTGCCCGGAGCCGGAGGGCGCGTTCTACGCCTACCCGTCGGTGAAGGCGCTGATCGGCAAGGAGATCCGCGGCAAGCGCCCGCAGAACTCGGTGGAGCTGGCCGCGCTGATCCTGGAGGAGGCCGAGGTCGCGGTCGTCCCGGGCGAGGCCTTCGGCACGCCGGGCTACCTGCGCCTGTCCTACGCCCTCGGTGACGAGGACCTGGTGGAGGGCGTGAGCCGGATCCAGAAGCTGCTGGCGGAGGCGCGGGACTGAGTTCCGCTTCCGCTTGCGGGCGCTCGCGGACTGCTCACGTGAGTAGTCCGCGAGCGCCCCTTCATTTGTGCGAGCAAGACCACGAATGGGGAAACGACTACCGGGGCACGGGGAACGTGCGGCACCATCCAGGAATGGAGCGTGTACGTGATCTCTCTGAGCTGCCGAAAGCCCATCTGCACCTGCACTTCACCGGGTCGATGCGGCCCACCACCCTGCTGGAGCTGGCCGACAAGCACGGCGTACGACTGCCCGACGCGCTGACGGCGGCCCTGGTCAGCGGGGAGCCGCCGCGGCTGCGGGCGACGGACGAGCGCGGCTGGTTCCGCTTCCAGCGGCTGTACGACGCGGCGCGCTCCTGCCTGCGAGAGCCGGAGGACATCCGGCGGCTGGTGCGGGAGGCCGCCGAGGAGGACGTCAGGGACGGCTCGGGATGGCTGGAGATCCAGGTCGACCCGACCTCGTACGCACCGCGCCTGGGCGGGCTGATCCCGGCGCTGGAGATCATCCTGGACGCGGTGGAGACGGCGTCGCGCGAGACGGGCCTCGGGATGCGGGTCCTGGTCGCCGCGAACCGTATGAAGCACCCCCTGGACGCGCGTACCCTGGCCCGCCTCGCGGTGCGCTACCGGGATCGCGGCGTGGTCGGCTTCGGTCTGTCGAACGACGAACGCCGGGGCATGGCCCGGGACTTCGACCGGGCCTTCGCGATCGCCCGGGACGGCGGCCTGTTCGCGGCCCCGCACGGCGGCGAGCTGACCGGCCCCGCCTCGGTCCGCGACTGCCTGGACGACCTCCGGGCCCACCGGGTGGGGCACGGGGTGCGCGCGGCCGAGGACCCGCGGCTGCTGAGCCGCCTGGCCGACCGGGGCGTGACCTGCGAGGTGTGCCCGGCTTCGAACGTGGCCCTCGGCGTGTACGACAAGCCCGAGGACGTCCCCCTGCGCCGGCTGTACGAGGCGGGCGTCCCGATGGCCCTGGGCGCCGACGACCCGCTGCTCTTCGGCTCCCGGCTGGCGGCGCAGTACGAGATCGCCCGCCGCCACCACTCCTTCACGGACGCCGAACTGGCGGAACTGGCCCGCCAGTCGATCCGCGCGTCGGCGGCCCCCGAGGACGAGCGCGCGAAGCTGCTGTCGGGGGTCGACGACTGGCTGGCGAACTGACCGACGGGCGCGGAGGGCTCGCCGGTCAGGACCGGGCCATGGCGCCGATCACCATGGGCAGCGTCTCCTTGTCGAAGATGCCGCCGGCCAGGGACCCGCTGACGGTCCTGCCGTCCACCTTCATGGTGGGCGTGCCGGTCACCCCCGACGCGTCGAAGGCCTCCGCGGAGGCGGCCACGAAGTCGCGGTGCTTCATGCCCTTGACCGCCGCGTCGAACTCCTCGCCGCGCAGGCCCGGGACCCTGGAGGCCATGTCCAGCAGGAAGGCGTCGGTGTAGCCGTCGACCTTCTCCTCGGGCTGGTGCGCGAAGAGCACCTCGTGGTACTCGGCGAACCTGCCCGCGTCCAGGGCGGCCCGCAGGGCGTTGGCGGCCTTCTTGGAGCCCTCGCCGCCGAGCCCGTCGTCGAGGAACGAGGCCAGCGTGTACTCGGCCCTCACCTCGCCGGACAGGATCAGCTCGCGCAGGCCCTCGCCGCCGCCCTGGGTCTCGAACTCCGCGCAGACCGGGCAGCGCAGGTCCTCGTACAGGTGGACGACGGTCCGCGCGCCGCGGGATCCCACGCGGACGGTGGTGCCGTCCGGCGCGAGCGTCTCGTCGATGTCCCCCACGCTTGTGTAGGACGCCACCGCTTCCGGCTCCCCGCCTCCGGCCGGTGCGGCGCCCTTGCCGCATCCCGTGGCGAGCACGCCCGCCAGTACGGCGGCGGCCACAGCCAATATCGCACGTCGTTCCCGCATGGTCTTCCCCTCCCCATGTGCCCTGCGGCTACAGGCTCACGCCGACCGTCACCGGCTCGTTGACCAGGGTGATGCCGAAGGCCTCGCGGACCCCGGCCACCACCTCGCGGGCCAGCGCGAGCAGGTCCTCCGTGGTCGCGGCGCCGCGGTTGGTGAGGGCGAGGGTGTGCTTGGTGGAGATGCGGGCCGGTCCGGTGCCGTAGCCCTTGGTGAAGCCCGCCTTGTCGATCAGCCAGGCCGCGGAGGTCTTGGTGTGCCCCTGCCCTGCCGGATAGGCGGGGGGCTCGACGCCGTCGCCGAGCCGCTCCCGCACACGTGTGCGGAACACGGCGAAGCCGGCGTCCGTGAGGATCGGGTTGGTGAAGAAGGAGCCGGCGGACCAGGTGTCGTGGTCCTCGGGGTCCAGCACCATGCCCTTCCCGGCCCGCAGCTTCAGCACGGTCTCGCGGGCGGTGGCGAGCGGTACCCGGTCGCCCGCCTCCACGCCGAGGACGCGGGCGGTCTCGGCGTACTTGACCGGCGCCGACAGCCCGTCCGCGTCCTCCAGCCCGAAGCGGACGCGCAGGACGACGTACCGCTCGGGGTCGGCCTTGAAGCGGCTGTGCCGGTAGGAGAACGCGCAGTCCTCGTTGGCCAGGGTCACCGTGCGGCCCGCCCGGCGGTCGTAGGCGACGACCTCGGTGATCGTCGAGGACACCTCCTGGCCGTACGCGCCCACGTTCTGGATCGGGGTGGCGCCCGCGGAGCCGGGGATGCCGGACAGGCACTCGACGCCGGCGAGCCCGGCCTCGACGGTGCGCGCGACCGCGTCCGTCCACACCTCTCCGGCGGCCAGTTCCAGCGTCGTACCGCTGAGTTCGAAGCCGCGGGTGGCGATGCGCAGCGCGGTGCCGTCGAAGCCCTTGTCGCCGATGACCAGGTTGGAGCCGCCGCCGATGACCAGCAGCGGTGTGCCGTGGGCGTCGGCCTCGCGGACGGCGTCGATCACCTCGGCGTCGGTGGTCGCGGTGATCAGCCGGGTCGCGGGGCCGCCCAGCCGGAAGGTGGTCAGCGGGGCGAGGGGCGCGTCGTGGAGTTCCTGCACGCGCCCAAGACTACGAGACCCCGCGGACGGTCCCGCACCTCGGCGAGTGCGGGACCGCGGTGGCCGTCAGGCCAGGCGTACGACGGCCCGGGACATCCCGAGGATCTTCTGCCCGTTGCTCATGGCGGTCAGGTCGACCCGCACGGTGTTGTCGTCGAGCTTGGCCGCGACCTTGCCGGAGACCTCGATCACGGCCCCCTCGTCGTCGTTCGGGACGACGACGGGCTTGGTGAAGCGGACGCCGTACTCGACGACGGCGCCGGGGTCGCCCGTCCAGTCGGTGACCACGCGGATCGCCTCGGCCATGGTGAACATGCCGTGCGCGATCACGTCCGGGAGCCCGACCTCCTTGGCGAACTTCTCGTTCCAGTGGATGGGGTTGAAGTCCCCGGAGGCGCCCGCGTACTGGACGAGGGTGGCCCGGGTCACGGGGAAGGTCTGGGCCGTCAGCTCGGTGCCGACCTCGACGTCGTCGTAGGCGATCTTCGCCGTCATCGGTTTCCTCACGCCTCCTCGGCCGCGCGGGCCACGAGCTTGGTCCAGGCGGTCACGACGTGCTCGCCCACCTCGTCGTGCACCTCGCCGCGGATGTCCAGGACGTCGTTGCCGGCCAGGGACTTGATCGACTCGATGGTGGAGGTGACGGTGAGCCGGTCGCCGGCGCGCACGGGCCGGGTGTAGGCGAACTTCTGGTCGCCGTGCACCACGCGGCTGTAGTCCAGGCCGAGCTGCGGGTCCTGGACGACCTGTCCGGCGGCCTTGAAGGTGATCGCGAAGACGAAGGTCGGCGGGGCGATCACATCGGGGTGGCCGAGCTCCTTGGCGGCTTCCGGGTCCGTGTACGCCGGGTTGGCGTCGCCCACCGCCTCCGCGAACTCACGGATCTTCTCCCGGCCCACCTCGTAGGGGTCGGTGGGCGGGTAGGACCGCCCCACGAAGGACTGGTCGAGCGCCATGGCTCGGCACCTCCTGGTGTCGCTGGGGTTTTACGTAGCCCGGCGTGCGGCCCGGCTTTCACCGGGCTCCCGCTGGGCTTTCGCACATGAAACAACATGAGGCCGCCCCCGTGGTGCGGGGGCGGCCTCATGTCTGAGTTTTGATCAGCGCGTCTCGCGGTGCGCGGTGTGCGCGTTGCAACGCGGGCAGTGCTTCTTCATCTCGAGCCGGTCGGGGTTGTTCCGCCGGTTCTTCTTGGTGATGTAGTTCCGCTCCTTGCACTCCACGCAGGCCAGCGTGATCTTCGGGCGGACGTCGGTGGCAGCCACGTGAGTGCTCCTTGACGAACGGGTAGGCTATTTCAACGCAAGAAAGAGTAGCCGATCGAAGGACCGACCCCGCAATCGGCTACTGTGAGTAGCGGTGACCGGACTTGAACCGGTGACACAGCGATTATGAGCCGCTTGCTCTACCGACTGAGCTACACCGCTGCGATGCGATCGGGCCCCGCCTTGCGGCGGGTACCTCTCACACCAGAGCCCCAAAACGGAATCGAACCGTTGACCTTCTCCTTACCATGGAGACGCTCTGCCGACTGAGCTATTGGGGCGAGCGAGGAAGACATTACACGCTCTGCGGCCGTTCACCCAAATCCGTTTCCCGGCACCGTCCCCGGTCCCGCGGCCACACCGGTACGACTATTGCGCTCCTCCCTCGTCCGGCCCGGCGGCCACCCTAGGCTCGACTCACTCTGCGTGATCTTGCGTGGCCCGCGCGGCCTCACGGTCCGCGCCCCGAACGTGTCCCGAACCCGTTGTCGCCCTGCGTACCTGGAGTGCGATGCCCCCCGGACAGCCGCCACCCCCCTCGTCCTCCTCGCCGGGTCCGTCCGGACGGACGGACCCGGACGGGCTGCTGCTGTGCGGGGCCCGGCTGACCGACGGGCGGACCGTGGACGTACGGCTGGCCGGTGAGCGCATCGAGGCGGTCGGCACCGCCGGCAGCCTCGGCGCGGGCGACCCGCGGGGCGGCGCGCCGCGCGTCGACCTCAGCGGCTACCTGCTCCTGCCGGCCCCGGCCGAGCCCCACGCCCACGCCGACACGGCCCTGACCGGCGACAGCGGCGGACCGGTGTCGTACGAGCCGGAGGACGTCCAGCGCCGCACCACCGAGGCCGCGCTGCTGCAACTGGGCCACGGCGCGACGACCGTGCGCGCACACGTACGCGTGGGGGACGTCCAGGGGCTCGGCGTCCTGACGGCGGTCCTGCGGGCCCGGCGGTCGCTGCGCGGGCTCACCGAACTGACGACGGTGGCGGTACCGCGCGTGCTGACCGGGGCGGCCGGCGCGGACGGCCTGGCGATACTGCGGGACTCGCTCAAGATGGGCGCCTGCGTCGTGGGCGGCTGCCCCGACGTGGACCCCGACCCGACGGGCTACGTCGAGGCGGTCCTCGAGGTCGCCTCCGAACACGGCTGCCCGGTCGACCTGCACACCGACGGCGCCGACCCGGCCCGCCTGGCGCGCATCGCGGCGATGGCGGGCGGGCTGCGCCCGGGAGTGACGCTGGGCCCGTGCGGCGGCCTTGCCCGGCTGCCCGCCGGGGCGGCCGAGCGGGCCGCGGACCAGCTGGCCGCGGCCGGGGTGAGGGTGGTGTGCCTGCCGCAGGGCTGCTGCGGCGGCGCCGAGGGACACGGGACGGCGCCGGTGCGGTTGCTGCGGGCGGCCGGGGTCCGGGTGGCCGCGGGCAGCGGCGCCCTGCGGGACGTGTCGAACCCGGTGGGGCGCGGCGACCCGCTGGAGGCCGCGTACCTGCTGGCCTCGCGGCACGGGCTGTGCCCCGAGGAGGCCTACGACGCGGTGAGCGCGTCCGCCCGCACGGTGCTCGGTCTGCCCGAGGTGCGGGTGGAGGCGGGTTTCCCCGCCGAGCTGCTCGCGGTGCGCGGCGACCGGCTCGCGGGGGCGCTGTCGCTCGCGTACAGCCGGATCGTGGTGCACCGGGGGCGCGTGGTGGCACGCACCAGCGCGGTGCGGGAGTTCTGCGACTCCGCCGCCACGGTGGAGCTGGGGCTGCCTCGGCAGGGGCGGGGGGAGTTGTCCTGACGGTCCGAGCGGCAGGGCGGCGGCAGCGCTTCCGGGGGCGTGCGGGACACGGCGGAGCGCGCCCCGGGGCATGGCCGAAGTCGTGCGGCGGATACGGCCGTCCGGGCGTACGGTCGGAAGCATGCGCATTGTCATCGCTGGTGGTCATGGTCAGATCGCGCTGCGACTGGAGCGGCTGCTCGCCGCGCGCGGGGACGAGGTGGCGGGCATCGTCCGCCGTGCCGAGCAGAGCGAGGACCTGCGGGCGGCCGGCGCCGAACCGGTCGTGCTCGACCTGGAGTCGGCGTCCGTCGAGGAGGTCGCGCAGCTGCTGCGGGGCGCCGACGCGGCGGTGTTCGCGGCGGGCGCGGGCCCGGGCAGCGGAGCGGCGCGCAAGGACACGGTGGACAAGGGCGCGGCGGTGCTGTTCGCGGACGCGGCGGTACGCGCGGGCGTGCGCCGCCATCTGGTCGTGTCCTCGATGGGCGCGGACGTGGCGCACAAGGGCGACGAGGTCTTCGACGTCTATCTGCGCGCCAAGGGCGAGGCGGACGACCACGTCCGCCGTCAGGAGGCCCTGGACTGGACGATCCTGCGCCCCGGCTCGCTGACCAACGACGCCGGCACCGGCCAGGTGCGCCTGGAGGCCCACACCGGCCGCGGCATGATCCCGCGCGACGACGTGGCCGCCGTACTGGCCGAACTGGTGGAGACCCCGGCCACGGCCGGCCTGACCCTCGAACTCGTCAGCGGCTCGGCACCGGTGTCGGTGGCGGTGAAGTCGGTGGCGGGCAACTGAGCACGTCCGAGGGCCTTCCGGCACCGGCGACCGCTCAGAACAAGGGCATCTGCCCGGGACACCCCGGAACGGCATAGCCGTCCAACGCCGGCTGCGCGGCGCCGAGTTGCGCCATCCGGCGCGATCCGGCGCAGGAGGTCAGCCCGCCGCTCGCCCGGGTCCCGGGCGGATCGTGCCGCGCGAACCGCCCGGCGACCACGGCGATCTCCCGACGGCACACGGGGCAGAGTCTGCGACGCGAGGACATGGCCCCAGTGTGCACGGCACCACCGACACCGGCCCCGCGCCCACACGCGAAAACCCCCTCCGGCCTGCCGTATAGGCTGATCAGAGGGGGTCCTTCCCAAAGTGGCGGCGCCAGGATCCGAACCTGGGAAGGCTGAGCCGGCAGATTGACAGCGGGTTCCCCTCAACACCGCTCACCTGCGGCTTCTCCATTGCTGGACACCCCTGGGGCACACCTGGGGGAAGAGACCCCGAGAACACCGCTTCAGGAGTTCGATCACGGCCCCCATGATGCCGTGATGTGGCTCTGTGGTGCCTCTGCACTCGGCCGTCGAGATCGTCTGAGGTTGCGAGCGTGTCGAGACCGTTTACCATGATCGCCCTTGCTAACGTCCGCTTCGCATAAATGGTCCATAAAGGACCGATTTGCACCCCCTGGTGGGCGAGAGGACACGGACCATGAACGACTTTTCCCGTCGCGGGCTGCTCAAGACGACGGTGGCCGCAGGTGCCGGCGCGGTCGTCATGCCGGCCGTCGCGGCAGCCGAAGCCCCCGGTGCGAGTGCCGTGACCGAGTCCTCCGTGAGCGGGGCGCACGGGGCGAAGTGCCGGCCGGCGAAGCTGACCGGCCGCATCGTCCGCCCCGACGATCCCGGGTACACGGACGCGCGCCTCGGCTGGGACCAGCTCTTCTCTCACTATCCGCTGGTGATCGTCTTCGCTCAGAACACCCAGGACGTGGTCAACGCCCTGACGTGGGCGCGGCAGAACGACGTCGCGCTGCGGATCCGGAGCGGCCGCCACAGCCTTGAGGGCTGGTCGAACGTCGACAGCGGCCTCGTGATCGACATCAGCGAGCTGAAGTCGGTCCACATCGACAGAGCCGCTCGTGTCGCGACGGTCGGCTCCGGACTCAACCAGTTGGAAGCGGTGACCACGCTCGCGAAGCAGAACTTCGCGGTGACGACCGGTACCGAAGGCAGCGTGGGCCTGGCCGGCGCGACGCTCGGGGGCGGCCTCGGCTTCCTCACCCGCTGGCTCGGCATGGCCTGCGACAGCCTGATCGGCGCCGAGGTCGTCGTCGCGGAAGGCGACGAGTGCGCCAAGGTGATCAAGGCCGATCTGAACCACAACTCGGATCTGCTCTGGGCGCTGCGCGGAGCGGGCAACGGCAACTTCGGAATCGTCACCTCACTCACCTACAAAGTGGCCCCGCTGAAGAGCGTCACGTATGTGCAGGCCACATGGGATGGACGCGTGGACCTGCGCTACCTGCGTAGGATCTTCGAGGCTTATCAGCGCACTGCGCCGTACACCGACAACCGCCTCGGCACCCAACTCGAACTTCACCGGAACCAGATCCTGCTGTTCGCGGTCCTCGCGGAAGGAACACCCGCGGAGGCGAAAAAGCTGCTGGCCCCGATCCTGTCGATCGACAGCCCCAAGGTTTCGACGCAGGTAGGAAACTGGGGCGACGTGTATGCGGGATTCCAGACCCCGATCGAGGTCGAACCCGCGAACTGGAAGTTCTACTCGCAGTTCGCCAAGAAGCCGTTCCCGACCAAGGCGATCGACGTGATCTCCTCGTTCGTGAAGGACGCCCCCACGGACGACAGCAACTACTTCGTTCAGGCGTTCGGGGGCGCGGTCAGGAAGAGCCCCCGCGGCGGCACGGCCTTCCCGCACCGCGACGCGCTCTTCTACGCCGAGCCCGGCGTCGGTTGGGGCGAGCGCAGCGACCAGCCGGGCATCTGCGACCCGCTCACCCCGCAGGCGCAGGCTTGGATCGCCGAATTCAGCCAGGCACTGCGCCCCTACGTGGACGGCGCCTACGTCAACGTGCCGAACATCGGCATGCAGGACTGGGAGACCGCTTACTGGGGATCCAACTTCGGCCGACTGCGCAGGATCAAGGCAGATTACGACCCCCGCAACGTCTTCCAGTACGACCAGAGCATCCCGCCCGCGTCCCGCTGACCGAGCACGGCCTGAGCCCCCTCCCGCCTGAGAGCGCGGTGAGGGGGCTCAGTCATGACCTATCCGTCCTGAACCTCTCGCCCGACAGTCGCTGGGAAACGGCAGCCAGGGCTCGTGCTTGGTCCGGATGTCGCGGCGGCGAACGCGATCTGGGGATGGGCTGCGAGCGCACGGCCCACCGTGTCCAGGGCCGAGGGTGCGGTGGTGAAATCGAGCTCACCTACGGCGACTGGAGCCCACCTGCTCTTCCTTTAATCCGCCTATCGCTCGTGCCCGGGTAATCCGTCTATCGCTCGTGCCCGGGCCAGTATCCCGCCGATGCGCGGATCCGGTCGCCCGCCGGTAACTCAGCGTGGATGCTCGGCCGGACCTCCACGATGGCGTCGGCGTCCTCCTGGTCGCCCTCCTCGTCGCGCCAGAGGTAGACCCGCACGTGCTTCGCCCTGTGAAGGCCGCACACCTTCCACTCGGTCATCAGGTCGGCGACGACGAGGGAAAGTGCGTACTGGGGGCCCTCGCTCGAATCGTCGGCGGTGATCGTGCCCCGCCACCGTTCGGGGTCGCTGCCGTAGGGGCGCCATCCCTCCGAGCCGTGCGGCTCGAACACCCGGTACACCCAGTCCGTCTCGGTGCCCATAACACCGATCCTGTCACTGCAAGGGGCACCATGCGCCGCATCAGATCCACCCTCGCCGAGAGCGGGTCGACCGGCTACAACGACTGCCCCGATGTCTTTGAGCCGGGCGACGGGTCCTTCTTCGTCATCGGCAAGGTGCCTGCCGCCGGGCAGGCGCCGGCTGCCGAGCAGCGGCGCGCGATGGGCGCCTCCATCGGCGCCAACGAGCGGATGGTGATCCCGCCACGCGACTGCATGCTGCACGCCGTGAAGCAGCGGGGTTCCGGGTCCAAAAGCAGCGGCGGCAGGCGGGGGCATACGCTTCAAGAAGGGGCGTACATGCAGGAAGAGGCGTGCGTGGAGGCGTAGTGGCACACGGGCCCCAGAACTCCGGTGACCGCTTGTGCAACCTCAACACGCCCGCAGGAGGTACGCCATGGATCATGAACCCTTGCCCTCCCCAGACCATGCTGAGGTGCGCATCATCGCAGCAACGCCAGAGGTCGCCCGTCGCGTCGCACAAGTACTGCGTTGGTGCTTCTCCTCGACCGAACAACGCAGCTACCCAGCCGGCCGCGGAGGGGCGACCCGTCTCCACCTCACCATTGACACCGCTCATACCGCGCAGTCCGCACAGTCCTGGCTGACCTCGAGCGCATCATCCTTCGCGGAACACGATCCCAGCGACGAGGTGTGACCGGACGGTGAGAACTCGAAGCCGCCACCCCATCATCGCCCGCACCGTCGGCCAAAAGCCCTGGAGCGACAGCCATGACGACACTCCGTGAACGCAAGGCCTACCGCAAAGCGGTTCTCCGATCTCTGTACGGGGCCGTCGAATGCAATCGCCCCGACGTCAGTGGAGCGACACTCCGCGACGAGCTCCACGTACCCGACGAAGATCTCACCGCGGCCTGCGCCTTCCTCGTCGGCGAAGGACTGATCACCGTCGAATGGACATCGCACAACACCCCCGCCACCCTCTCACTGACTCACGACGGCATCCGCATCATGGAGGAGGAAGAAGAGTCAGAATCGACTACTCAGGGTGACCGATAAAGGGATCGTCCTCGAATGTTTGGCTGCCGCTGGCCATCCACCCTCGTCCAGATCAGGTTTCGCAGTGGTCGGTGGTTGCACAGGCCTTCGCCGGCGCTAATGTCCGCTCAGTGCGCCGGGCCCCACTTCGGGTTGGGGTCGTACTCGTTAGCCTCCGCCTTTTGCCCTCGATGGCGTAGAAGACGATCAGGACGATCGCGCCGAACGGGATGAAGGTGAGCAGGAATTCAATGTGCCCAGCCCTTCACGCGGAGCGGGGTGCTGCTTGCGTAGGAGGGCCGACGCTGGAGGCCCCGTTGGGCAAACCGAAGCTGCAGGCGCATGCGGAAGGGCCCGGAGACCGGGCCCTTCCATGTGGTAGCGGGGACAGGATTTGAACCTGCGACCTCTGGGTTATGAGCCCAGCGAGCTACCGAGCTGCTCCACCCCGCGTCGGCACCAGCAACAGTACACGCCGGGGAGGGCAGGGTGCGTTCAGGGCAGCCGCGGACGATGTTCTCTGCCTGAGGCCCCTTCTGGCCCTGCGTCACGTCGAAGGTCACTGGCGCCCTGCTCTCGTAGAACGGGGCCCGACTAGGGTCAGTTGCCGGCGCCCCTGCGGGGGGGGGCGACGGCGGGGTGCTGCTGCTCCCCGCACCCGCGGGGATGGTCCCTCCCTGCTACGGCCTGCGGGTTCCCCTCGCCCTGGCGCTATGGGGGGATGGGGGACTCGCTGTGGCGCCTCGCAGAGGGTCTGTCGCCCACGGGGGATTTACAGACTCTGGCGAACGATCACGCCTGCCGGAGCATCAGCGCAGGTCAGCCGCTCTGATCACTTGCCCCTTGACTGTCTTCCCTGCCGTCGTGCAACGTCCGTGCCACATCACCCTTGGGCCGCTTGGCGCTCTTGGCCTTTCCGGCACGCGCCCGCTTGGCCTTCTCGTGTTCGGCGTTGAGTTGCTTGGCGATCTCGGCATCCTGGCCATCGCGCGACCGTGCGTAGTGCCGAGTCGTGACGCTCGCATTGGCGTGCCCAAGGCGCTTGGCCGCAGCCATGACGCCATGCCGGTCGGCCACCTGGGAGGCATGCGTAGCCCGCAGGTCCTGCGGGGTCACGTCCTTGAGCCCGGCACGGTCAACGGCCTTGTCGAAGTGCGTACGGCGCCAGGAGTTGTACCGAACCGGGCGCCCGGTACGGCCGAGGAACAGCAGCGCTTCCGGATCGTCGGCCACCTTCGTGGACAGGTGCTGTCGCAGCTCCGTGACCAGGTACGCGGGCAGCGTCAGAGGCCGCTTCTGATGCGACTTGGGAGTGTCGAAGAACAACTGTCCGCCGTCCTCCGCCAACGCCTCATCCACCCAGATCAAGCCGTTGACCAGGTCGACATCCTTCCGACGCAGTGCGAACGCCTCACCGATCCGGACCGGCGTAGGCGAGGAGCTTGACCAGGAGGTCGTGCGGCGGGTTGAGGTTCGAGGCCATGCGCTCAATCTCGCGCGTGCTCAGGATGTGCGGTTCCGTCTCGGGGAGACGCGGCAGCTTGATCCCCCGGCATGGCGTGACCGCGATCAGGTCATTGTCGACAGCCGACGCGAAGACCTGGGAGAGCACCCGGTACGCCGTGCGGGCACGCGAGGCGCTGAGCCCCGCTTTTTGGAGTCCGCCAAGCCACTCCTTGACGTGGATCGGACGCACCGCCGACAGTTCGTAGCCGCCCATCCTCGGATTGATCCACAGACGGAGCAGCCCCGCATACAGGGTCACGGTCCGCCGCTTGAGATGCGGGGACGCCGAGTCGAACCAGCGCTTGGCCCACTCTTCCACGGTGATCTTTCCAGCGCTTGGATCACGGAACGACCCCTTGAGGATCTCCGCCTCAGTAGTCGTGAGCCAGACGTCAGCGTCGGTCTTGGTGGCGAAGGTGTTCGGCGCAGACCGCAGGACGCCGGATGCGGGATCACGGTAGCGCGCCTGCCAGCGACCGGACTTGAGTTGCCGGACAGCACCAAAGCGCCGGCGCTTGCCTCGGTTGTTCGGCATCAGGCCACCGCCTTCAACCGCAACCGGGAGGGCCGGACCGGCTCAACCGTGTTGGTCTCGATGTACGCCGCTACCGCGCTCTCTGGGATGCGGACGTGTCGGCCGACCTTCACGAAGGTGATCCGGCGCTCCTCGATGAGCCGCCGTGGGAAGCGGACGGTTGTCCCGAGGAGTTCGGCCACCTGTTGCACGGTGAGAAGCCGCTCAGCCATCACCAATCTCCCTCCCCTTCCAGATCGGCCAAGTCGGCCAGTGCTTCACGTGCTGTCTCCCGGTTCAGTCGGATGTCCTTTGCGATCGAGGCGGCGAGCCAGGATTCGCCGGGGGTGTGGCCCTGTCCGGCGTAGGTCCAGTGGGCGAGCACGAGCGTGGAGCCCTCCGTGTCGTCGAGGTCTTCGGAGAACCCGTGTTCGTGGCGTTCCTGCCGGGCGCGGTAGTCGGCCCGCACCTGGCGCAGCGCGCCGAGGGTGGTCGAGTACCGGCGCGACTTGGTGGAGAAGTGCCCGCGGAAGCCGAGCATGTGAGCCCAGCGCCACAGCAGCCGTTCCGGGTAGGCGTCATCGAGCGCCCAGCACGCTTCGATCAGTCGTCGCGTGTGCGCGGGTAAGGACAGCTTGTCGAGTTCGGCCAGCTCCCCGATGCGGCGGTCAACGGTGCCGGTGGTCTCGGCGGCTTTGGTGGCGTACTTGGCGACGTAGGAGGCAACGGCCTGTTCGGTCAGTTCCTCGTGGCCCAGGGCGCCGGTGGCCTGTCCGTCGACCTGGGAGCCCCAGCGCAGGACGCGAGCCGGGAAGTCACCGGCCGCAGGCACCGGCACCGCGATACGGGCAGCGGCGGCCCGGATCGCCTCATCCAGGAGAGCCACAGTGGCCCAGGACGGCGGAGCGGTGTCGGGGCCGTCCGGACCGTCGAACCGCACCACGGCATGGAAGTGCACGGCCCCACGCTTTTGGAATTCGGCGACCTTGCCGAAGGAGACCCGACACACCTCCTTGAGCGCCGTCTGTGTCAGGCCCGCTCGGGCGGCGATCTCACGGCGCAGGTAGATGGTGAAGCGGCGCCACAGGTCCCCGGCATGGTTGTTCCACAGCACCGACCCGGCGTAGTCGTCTCTGGGCCGTGCGGGGGTGCTAAACGACAACCAACGCTGACAACCGCCGACAGCTAAGTCGCAGGTCGCAGCGTTGATCGGGACGGAGACGGTAGAGCTCGACCAGTCGGGCCATCAACTCTTCGTCGAGCAACGGCGCCTGATAGCGATCGATCGTCCCGATGTAGAAGAGCCAGCCGTGCAGCCGGTTGGCAGGACAGTGCCCTTGGCCCGCATACAGATTCTCCGGCTCGTGCTCGTCACCCCAGGAACCGACGTACAGGTAGGAGGCGCAACGCAAGCCCTCGTCCAGAACCGGCGTCGGATCGTCCTTGCAGTTCCAATGGATCCGAGCCTCATCCTCGGGTATGGGGCTCGGCACGGCTGCCAACCACAGTTGATAGGTCTCCTCCACGGCCGCAGTCTGGCATGCCGAGTCAAGCACCGGACTGACAGCTCACGCCGGGCCGTGCCACACGCGTGCCAGAACGAGCAGGGACCAGCGGGGAACGGCGGGGAGAGGAAGAGATCGCAAAAGAGATCCGCCCCTGACCAAACTCGCTGGTCAGGGGCGGATACTCCCAAGTGTGGCGGCGCCAGGATTCGAACCTGGGAAGGCTGAGCCGGCAGATTTACAGTCTGCTCCCTTTGGCCGCTCGGGCACACCGCCTTGGGATGCCGCCGGTCCGACCGCTTTTCGGCGGTGCTCTCCGGCAACGACGTAAACAATACCCGATGCTGAGGGGTGCTCCGCCACCCCATTGATCGGCGGCCGGCACGGCCCGGGATGGCTAGGCTGGTGCGGATGCGACCCGCGACCCGCAGGCCGGGATCGGCGGCCTCCCCCACGCCCGCCGGCACGCATCCGATACGCACCCCGATACAAGGAGCCACAGGACATGGCCGACTCCAGTTTCGACATCGTCTCGAAGGTCGAGCGGCAGGAGGTCGACAACGCCCTCAACCAGACCGCCAAGGAGATCTCGCAGCGCTACGACTTCAAGGGCGTCGGTGCCTCGATCTCGTGGTCCGGTGAAAAGA
This sequence comes from Streptomyces sp. NPDC004721, assembly GCF_053601495.1. NCBI lineage: Bacteria > Bacillati > Actinomycetota > Actinomycetes > Kitasatosporales > Streptomycetaceae > Streptomyces > Streptomyces sp. NPDC004721. Next base: position 182,074 of record NZ_JBSGBZ010000005.1, on the reverse strand, counting down.
TCCTCCTGGAGGCGAACTCCGAGGACCGAGTGAAGGCAGTCCTCGACGTCTTCCAGTCCAAGCTGATCAAGCGCGGCATCTCGCTGAAGGCCCTGGACGCGGGCGAGCCGCAGCTGTCCGGCAAGGAGTACAAGCTCTTCGCGTCGATCAAGGAGGGCATCTCCCAGGAGAACGCGAAGAAGGTCGCGAAGCTCATCCGCGACGAGGGGCCCAAGGGCGTGAAGGCCCAGGTCCAGGGTGAGGAGCTGCGCGTCAGCTCCAAGAGCCGCGACGACCTCCAGAACGTGATCGCGCTGCTGAAGGGCCAGGACTTCGACTTCGCGCTCCAGTTCGTGAACTACCGGTAGGACAGAACAAAGGGTGGGCACCCGGCGGTGCCCACCCTTTCCCGCCTGCCGGCCGCGGCTCGGCCCGGCCCGCAGGCTCAGTCGCGCGACCTGCCGAAGAAGATGCGGTAGGCGATCAGCAGCACGAGCGAGCCGCCGATCGCGGCGGCCCAGGTGGCGCCGTCGAAGAGTTGCCTGCTGATCGGGTGACCCAGCCAGCGGGCGGAGATCCAGCCGCCGAGGAACGCTCCGGCGACGCCGATGAGGGTCGTGACGATGAAGCCGCCCGGGTCGCGCCCCGGCAGCAGGAGCTTCGCGATGGCGCCGGCCAGGAGCCCCAGGATGATCCAGCTGATGATGCCCATGCTCTGAACCTGCCCTTCCACGCCGTGCCTGCGCTGTCCCGGTGCTTCGCGTTCGGATCGGACAGGCTGTGCTGCAGCGCACGCAGGCCGCGCGTCGTTCGTCGTGCTTGTCACGTGCTGTGATCGTGCTTACCACACGCGTGTTCGTCCCGCGCCAGGAGCGCGTCGTGGAGAGGGACGCCCCGACCTCGTCCCGCGGTTGCACCGTTCGGTCGCGGTTGCGCCGGTCAGTAGGGTTCGGGCCATGACTCGGTCCGCTTCCCCGCCCCCGTCCGAGCTGCGGCGCACCCTCGGGGTCGCGGACGCCGTGGTCATCGGGCTCGGCTCGATGATCGGAGCCGGGATCTTCGCCGCTCTGGGGCCGGCGGCCCACGCGGCAGGCTCCGGGCTGCTCCTCGGGCTCGCGGTCGCCGCCGTGGTGGCCTACTGCAACGCCACCTCCTCGGCACGGCTGGCCGCCCGGTATCCCGCCTCCGGCGGCACGTACGTGTACGGGCGTGAACGGCTCGGCATGTTCTGGGGCCATCTGGCGGGCTGGGCGTTCGTCGTCGGCAAGACGGCCTCCTGTGCGGCGATGGCGCTCACCGTGGGCGCGTACGTCTGGCCGGGTCAGGCGCACGCGGTGGCGGTCGCGGCCGTGGTGGCGCTGACCGCGGTGAACTACGGCGGCGTCCAGAAGTCCGCCTGGCTGACTCGGGCGATCGTGGCGGTCGTGCTGGCGGTCCTCGCCGCTGTGGTCGTGGTGTGCCTGGGGTCCGGCGCCTTTACCGCCGACCGCGTGGCCGTCGGCGGCTCCGTCGGCGCCGGCGGCGTCCTTCAGGCGGCCGGGCTGCTGTTCTTCGCCTTCGCCGGATACGCGCGGATCGCGACCCTCGGCGAGGAGATACGGGATCCCGCGCGCACCATTCCGCGCGCGATCCCTCTCGCCCTGGGCATCACGCTGGCCGTGTACGTGTGCGTCGCGGTGGCCGCGCTCTCCGTGCTGGGACCGGACGGGCTGGGCCGCGCGGCGGCACCGCTGGCCGACGCGGTGTGGGCGGCCGCGGTGCCCGGACTGGTCCCGGTGGTGCGGGCCGGGGCCGCCGTGGCCGCGCTGGGGTCGCTGCTCGCCCTGGTCCTGGGCGTCTCGCGGACCACGCTGGCCATGGCCCGGGACCGGCATCTGCCCGCTGTGCTGGCCGCGGTGCACCCCCGCTTCCAGGTGCCGCACCGGGCGGAACTGGCCGTGGGCTCCGTGGTCGCGGTGCTCGCCGCGACGGTCGACGTCCGGGGCGCGATCGGCTTCTCCTCCTTCGGCATCCTGGCGTACTACGCGGTCGCCAACGCCTCCGCCTGGACCCTCGATCCCGCCCCCGCCCGGCGCGCGGTGCCGGCGCTGGGCCTCGTCGGATGCGTGACGCTGGCCTTCGCCCTGCCGTGGGTCTCGGTGGCCGTGGGCAGCGGGGTGCTGGCGGCGGGCATGGCCTCGTACGGCGTACGCCGGTGGCGGGCTGCGCGCTAGAGGCAGGCGGCGCCGGCGCACCGCGGGATCGTCTCCGAACCTTCCCGATCACGCTACAAGGGAGCCGCGGCCCCCTCCAATCCCCTGATCACGCCGATACTTGAGTCAGCGGGCAGTGCCGACGGAACGATCTTGGAGGATGCCGATCATGAAGGTGATCAACCTGCTGCTCAACCTCGTGTGGCTGGTCTGCTGCGGCATCTGGATGGCGATCGGCTACCTGATCGCCGCGCTGATCTGCTTCGTCCTGATCATCACCATCCCGTTCGGCATCGCGTCGCTGCGCCTCGCGGGATTCGTCCTGTGGCCGTTCGGCCGCGACGCCGTGGAGCGTCCGGGGGCCGGGGCGGGGTCGTTCATCGGCAACGTGATCTGGCTGGTCTTCGCGGGCTGGTGGCTGGCGCTGGGGCACCTGATCACCAGCATCCCGCTGTTCCTGTCGATCATCGGCATCCCGTTCGGGTGGGCCAACCTGAAGCTCATCCCGGCCTCGCTCATGCCCCTGGGGCGTGAAGTGGTGCGGACGGACGACGGATTCGCCGGGCGCTGAGCGCCCCGCCCGGACGGGTGAGGCGGGCCGTCTGAGACGGGGCGTCGTCGTCGCCGGCCCGGAGGGCTTTCCCCGGGCCGGGCTTCGACCCTGGCCGTCTCAGAGCCGGCGGCCGGCCATCTGCTCGAGCCGGGCGATGCGCTCCGCCATCGGCGGGTGCGTGGAGAACATCTTCGACAGCCCCTGACCGGGGCGGAACGGGTTGGCGATCATCATGTGACTCGCCGTCTCGATACGCGGCTCGGGAGGCAGCGGAAGCTGCTGGGTGCCCATCTCCAGCTTGCGCAGGGCGCTGGCGAGCGCGAGCGGGTCGCCGGTGAGCCGGGCGCCGGACGCGTCCGCCTCGTACTCCCTGGAACGGCTGATGGCCAGTTGGATGAGGGAGGCGGCGAGCGGGCCGAGGAGCATGATCAGGAGCATGCCGATCAGGCCGGGTCCCTCGTCGTCGTCGGAGCGGCCGATCGGGATCAGCCAGGCGAAGTTGACCAGGAACATGATCACGGAGGCCAGGGCACCGGCGACGGAGGAGATGAGGATGTCGCGGTTGTAGACGTGGCTGAGCTCGTGGCCGATGACGCCGCGCAGCTCGCGCTCGTCCAGGATGCGCAGGATGCCTTCCGTGCAGCACACCGCGGCATTGCGCGGGTTGCGGCCGGTCGCGAAGGCGTTGGGTGCCTCGGTCGGGGAGATGTACAGGCGGGGCATGGGCTGGCGGGCCTGGGTGGAGAGGTCGCGGACCATGCGGTACAGGGCCGGGGCCTCGAACTCGCTGACCGGGCGGGCCCGCATGGCGCGCAGCGCCAGCTTGTCGCTGTTCCAGTACGCGTACGCGTTGGTGCCGAGGGCGACGAGGACCGCGACGATCAGGCCGGTGCGGCCGAACAAACTGCCGATGAGGATGATGAGTGCGGACAGTCCCCCGAGGAGGACTGCGGTCCTGAGCCCGTTGTGCCGGCGGTGCACGGTACGCCCTCCAAGTGGTGCGGCAGGGGAACCCTTCGCTTGCTGCGCTTCGACTCCACCGGTGCCGTGTGGTGTCACGTCCAGTGGACCCTTACGAACTGGTCAACGCCAGGCGAGGGCCGCGGGTTCCCTGGTGCTCGCGACGGCGCCCGGGCCGTCCGGGTGACCGGGGCGCCGGGCGGCACGCGCGCGTGGGGGCCGTGGCGCCGGGCGGCAGGCGCAGGCCGGGGCGCCGGGCTGCACACGCGCGTGTGAGGGCCGGCGCCCCACGCGCGCGTGGCGGGGGCCAGGGCTCAGAACAGGCCGGTGCCGGCGAAGCGGAGCACCAGCTGGGGGGCGCCGGAGAGGGCTGCGCCTAGGACGCCCGTCAGGGCGAGGGCGGCCGTGAGGGGGGCCGGGACGCGGTGCCCGACAGGTTCGCCCTCGGGGGCGCGGAACAGCAGGGTCGTCCACTGGAGGTAGTAGAACAACGCGATGACGACGTTGACGGCCATGACGACGGCGAGCCAGCCGAGTCCGGCGTCGACGGCGGCGGAGAACACGGTGACCTTGGCGAACAGCCCGATGACGCCCGGGGGAAGGCCGGCCAGGCAGAGCAGGAAGAAGGCCAGCAGCAGGGCGGTCAGCGGGTTCGTGGCGTACAGGCCGCGGTAGTCGCTGACGCGGTTGCGTTCCTTCGTACGGCCCACGAGCGCGGCCACGGCGAAGGCGCCGATGTTCACGGCGGCGTACATGAGCGCGTAGGCGAGCGTGGAGCCGATCGACTTCTGCGGGTCCCTGGAGTAGCCGGCGGCGGCGATCGGCACCAGGAGGTAGCCGGCCTGGCCGACGGAGGACCAGGCGAGCAGCCGTACCGCGCTGTTCGCGCGCGTGGCCTGCTGGCGCAGGGCGCCGACGTTGCCGACGGTCATGGTGAACGCGGCGAGCACGGCCATCGCGGGACCCCAGGCGCCGGAGTACGACGGGAAGGCGACGACGGTGACGAGGATCAGTCCGGTGAAGCCGACGGCCTTGCCGACGACCGACAGGTAGGCGGCGACCGGCAGGGGGGCTCCCACGTAGGTGTCGGGCACCCAGAAGTGGAAGGGAACGGCCGCGGTCTTGAAGGCGAAGCCGACGAGGGTGAGGACGACGCCGGTCTGGGCGAGCGTGTGGAACTGGCCGTCGACGTGCTGGATGCGTTCGGCGATCCGGGTGAGGTACAGGGTGCCGGTGGTGGCGTAGACGAAGCTGACGCCGAGCAGGCTGACGGCGGTGGCGGTGACCGAGGACAGGAAGAACTTCAGGGCCGCGTCGGAGGACCTGCGGTCGCCGTGGCGGAGGCCGACGAGGGCGAAGGCGGGCAGGGAGGCGACCTCCAGGGCGACGACGAGGGTCGCCAGGTCGCGTGCGGCGGGCAGGAGCGCGGCACCGGCGGCGGAGGCCAGCAGCAGGAACCAGAACTCCCCTTCGGGCAGTGCCTTGCGTGAGTCCTTCAGCGCGGTGACCGACAGCAGGGTGGTCAGGAGGGCGCCGCCGAGGACCAGGAACTGGATGACGAGGGTGAATCGGTCGGCGGTGTAGCTGCAGACGTCGGGGTGGCCGGTCTGGCAGAACGTGGCCCGGTCGCCGTCGAGGAGGGGCAGGAGCAGCAGCGCGGCGGCGGCGAGTCCGGCGACGGAGAACCAGCCGAGGAGGGGCTTGCGCGCTTCCGGCACGAAGAGGTCGGCGACGAGGACCACGAGGGCGATCACCGCGGTGAGGGTGGGCGGCGCGACGGCGAGCCAGTCGACGGACTGGACCACCGACTCGGCCGCCGTCTGGGCCAGGGCGCTCATCGGGTGCCTCCTGCGAGGAGCTGCTGCACGGCCGGGTCGGTGAGCCCGAGCAGGGCCTTCGGCCAGAGTCCGGCGAGGACGGTGAGGGCGACGAGCGGGGTCCAGGCCGCGAACTCGTAGCCCCGGACGTCGGCGAGCTGTGGCGCCTGCCGCGGTACAGCGCCCATGCAGACGCGGCGGACCACGACGAGCATGTACGCGGCGGTCAGCAGGGTGCCGAAGGCGCCGATCGCCATGAAGGTGAGGAAGGCGGGCCGACTGAGGCCGGCGGCCGGCTGGAACGAGCCGAACAGGGCGAGCATCTCGCCCCAGAACCCGGCCAGGCCCGGCAGGCCGAGCGAGGCGACGGCGCCGAAGGCGAGCAGGCCGCCCAGGCGCGGGGCCTTCGCGTACAGCGCGGCACCGGTCTTCTCGGCGAGGGCGTCGAGGTCGGTGGTGCCGGTGCGGTCCTTGAGCGCGCCGACGAGGAAGAACAGCAGGCCGGTGATGAGGCCGTGGGCGATGTTGGCGAACAGGGCGCCGTTCACGCCGGTGGGGGTCATGGTGGCGATGCCGAGCAGGACGAAGCCCATGTGGCCGACCGAGGAGTAGGCGATGAGCCGCTTGAGGTCGCCCTTCGCGCCCTGCCTGGCGAGGGCGAGGCAGGCCAGGGACCCGTAGATGATCCCGACGACGGCGAGGGCGGCGAGGTAGGGCGCGAAGGTGCGGAAGCCGTCGGGTGCGATCGGCAGCAGGATGCGGACGAAGCCGTACGTTCCCATCTTCAGCAGGACACCGGCCAGCAGCACCGAGCCGACGGTCGGGGCGGCGGTGTGCGCGTCCGGCAGCCAGCTGTGCAGCGGCCACATCGGCGTTTTGACGGCGAGTCCGAGACCGATCGCCAGAACGGCGATGACCTGCACGGACGCGGTCAGGGACCGGCCGTTGTCAGTGGCGAGTGCCACCATGTCGAAGGTGCCGGCCTTGAGCCCGATGAGGAGCAGGCCGAGCAGCATGACGACCGAGCCGAGCAGGGTGTAGAGGATGAACCGCCAGGCGGCGGCCTGACGGCCCTCGCCGCCCCAGCGGGCGATGAGGAAGTACATCGGGATGAGGACCATCTCGAACGCGAGGAAGAACAGCAGCAGATCGAGGACGGCGAAGGTCGCGAGGGTGCCGGACTCGAGGAGGAGCAGCAGCGCGACGAAGGCCTTCGGGGTGGGACCCGTGGGCGGCTTGAAGTAGGAGTACAGCGCGCAGAGGAAGGTCAGCAGCGCGGTCAGTACGACGAGGGGGAGGGAAATGCCGTCGACGCCGAGGTGGATGCGCACGTGGAGTGCGGGGATCCAGCTGATGTCGGTCGTGGCCTGCATCTTCGACGGGTGGGCGTGGTCGAAGCCGACCGCGAGGACGATCGCGGCGGCGAGGATCGCGCCGGTGACGGTCACGCCATGCCGGAGCACGGCCTGCTCGGGTGACTTCCCCTTCAGCCCGGGCGGCGCGGGCAGGAGGGCGGCGAGCGCGCCGAGGAGCGGGCCGGCGACGAGGAATGCCAGAAGGAACTGCATCACGGACTCGTTGATATCGATCACGCCTGCTCACGCTCCCGTGGCCAGAAGGACGGCGACGACCGCCAGGACGACGGTGCCGGCGAGCAGCGCGCTCACATAGGTCTGCACATTGCCGGTCTGGGCCCGCCGTACGGCGGCCCCGAGCAGTCGGGGTACGGCTCCGGCGCCACGTACGTAGGTCTCGACGACCTCCCGGTCGAGGAACCGGACGAGGCTCGCTCCGGCCAGCACCGGGCGGACGAAGAGGGCCCCGTACACGGCGTCGAGGTGGAAGCCGGCGGCCGCGTGCCGGTGCAGCGGACCGAGCAGCAGCCGTCCGGGGTCGGCGGGGTCGGGCGCGTGGGCGATGTCTCCGTACGCGGGCCGGTGGGTGGCGATGGCCTCGGCCTCGACGAGTCCGGCGTCGCCCTCGGGGTGGGCGGCGACGGCGCCGAGGGGGACCCGGGCGGCGAGCGCGGAGGTGTGCTGCCAGGCGCCGTAGGTGACGATGCCGCCGACCAGGGCCACGCCCGTGCCGAGGACGGAGGTGATGAGCATGGGGGTCAGGTCCCGGCCGTCGAACCATCCGGGCAGGACGCGGAAGGCGAGGCCGCCGAAGGCGAGGGACGGGAGGGCGAGCACCCAGAGGACCGCGTTCATGACGAGGGGCTGCCTGCCGTGGTCGGGGGCCTCGGCGCCCCGGCCGCGGAAGGCCAGCAGCCACAGGCGCATGGCGTAGGCGCCGGTGAGCAGGGCCGTGAGGAGGCCGGCCACGAGGATGGTCCAGCCGGCCGCCACGGGGGCGTGGCCGGTGTGGCCGGTGGCCGCGTGTTCGGCGGCGCCGAGGACGGACTCCTTGGAGAAGAAGCCGCTGAAGGGAGGGATCGCGGCGAGCGCGAGGAGCGCCACGGTCATCGTCCAGTAGGCGTCCGGGACGCGGTCCCGCAGGTTGCTCATCCGGGACATGGCGGCCAGCGAGTTGGTGCCGGCGGCGTGGATGATCACGCCGGCCGCGAGGAACAGCAGCGCCTTGAACGCGCCGTGCGACAGGAGGTGGAAGACGGCCGCGCCGCGGTCGCCGACGGCGAGCGCGCCGGTCATGTAGCCGAGTTGGCCGATCGTCGAGTAGGCGAGGACGCGTTTGATGTCGTCCTGGGCGAGCGCGGCGAGCGCCGAGCCGGCCATCGTCACGGCGGCCATGACGGCGAGGACGACCATCGCGGCCGAGGAGGCCTGGAAGACGGGGAGGAGCCGGGCGACGAAGTAGACACCGGCGGCGACCATCGTCGCGGCGTGGATCAGCGCGGAGACGGGCGTCGGGCCCGCCATGGCGTCGGGGAGCCAGGTGTGCAGCGGGAACTGCGCCGACTTGCCCGCCACGCCGGCGAGGAGCAGCAGGGCGATCAAGGTCGGGTGGTGCAGTCCGCCGCTCGCGACGGTGCCGAGGACCTGGGTGATCCGGAAGGACCCCGCGTCGGTGCCGAGCGCGAACAGGCCGATCAGGAAGGGCACGTCGCCGAGCTTGGTGACCAGGAAGGCCTTGATCGAGGCGGCGCGGGCCTCGGGGGTCTCCCAGTAGTGGCCGACCAGGAAGTAGGAGCAGATGCCCATGACTTCCCAGCCGACCAGCAGCACGATCAGGTCGCCGGAGTAGACGACGAGCAGCATCGCGGAGGTGAACAGGGAGACGAGGGCGGCGTACGAGGGGTAGCGCGGGTCGTCGCGCAGGTAGCCCATGGAGTAGATCTGCACGCAGGTGGCGACGACGCCGACCAGGACGGCGACGAGCGCGGCGAAGCCGTCGATGTGCAGGGCGAGTTCGATGGGCACCGAGCCGGTGGGGGTGAGCTCGGTGGTGGCGTCGACGGCCCGGCCGCCGCCCTGGTCCGCGGCGACCAGCGCGGCCAGGACCAGGGAGGCGAGGGTCGGCAGGACGGCGAGCGGGCGGACGAAGCCGGGCGCGCTGCGGCCGTGCAGCAGGCCGGCCACGGCGCCGAGGAACGGAAGGAGCGGAACGAGGACGGCGAGGGTGGTCGTGGTCACGCGGTGGCCTCAGCCTTCTCAGCGGCCTCCGCGGTCGCGGCGGCGCTGTGGGGGCCGTCGTCGGAGTCGTCGGGGCCCTCGGCGGAGTCGCGGAGCCGGTCGATGTCCGAGGTGCCGCGGTTGCGGTGGACGGCGAGGACGATCGCCAGGCCGATGCCGATCTCGGCGGCGGCGATGGCGATGGTGAACAGGGTCAGGGCCTGCCCGGAGTGCAGGGTCTCGATCGCGGCCCTGCTGAGCCAGACGTCGAAGGCGACCAGGTTGAGGTTGACGGCGTTGAGCATGAGCTCGACGGACATCAGGACCAGGATCGCGTTGCGGCGGGCGAGGACCCCGTACAGGCCGGTGCAGAACAGGAGGGCGGAGAGCACGGCGGGATAGGCGAGGTGCATCAGCGGACACCTTCCTTCGCGCCCGGGTCGCCGTGGGCCCCCGGGGCCCGGGTGGCGGCAGGGACCTGGGGGGCGGCCGCGACCGTCTTCGCCTTGCGGGACAGGACGATCGCGCCGACCAGCGCGGCCAGGAGCAGGACGGAGAGGGCCTCGAAGGGCAGGACCCAGTTCTGGAACAGGCTCTCGCCGGTGGCCTTCGTCGATCCGGCGGCGGCGCCGTCCAGGTCGATCCAGGTGGTGCGGAAGGCGTCGACGACCACCCAGACCAGGGCGGCCGCGGCGGCGACGGCCACGGTCAGGGCGGCCCAGCGGTTGCCGGAGTCGGCGTCCGGGGAGCGGCCGATGGGCGCCTTGGTGAGCATCAGGCCGAACAGGAGGAGGACGACGACGGAACCCACGTAGATGAGGACCTGCACCCAGGCGATGAACTCGGCGGTGAGCAGCAGGTACTCCACGGCGAGGCCGCCGAGGGTCACCACCAGCCACAGGGCGGCGTGCACGAGCTGCCGGGTGGTGACGGTGACGAGGGCGGCGCCGAAGGTGGCCAGGCCGACGAGGAGGAAGGCGATCTCGACGCCGGTCGGGGAGAGGAAGCCGTGGCTTGCGGCGGCGATGCTCACGTGTCCCCCTCCCGCGGTTCGGCCTGCGCGGCCGCCAGCTTCTCGGCGGTCTTGCGGGCGGCGGCGATCTCCTTGGGTTCCTCCGCGCCGGGGTCGAGGGCGGGCGGCGCGGGCACGGTCCACATCCACTCGCGCAGCTTGTCGCGCTCGTGGGTGAGGTCGCGGATGTCGGTCTCGGCGTACTCGAACTCCGGGGACCAGAACAGGGCGTCGAAAGGACAGACCTCGATGCAGATACCGCAGTACATGCACAGGGAGAAGTCGATGGCGAAGCGGTCGAGCACGTTGCGGCTGCGTTCGCGGCCGCCGGGGGCCGCCGCGGGGACCGTCTCCTTGTGGGAGTCGATGTAGATGCACCAGTCCGGGCACTCGCGGGCGCACAGCATGCAGACGGTGCAGTTCTCCTCGAACAGGCCGATGACGCCGCGGGTGCGCGGCGGAAGGTCGGGCTGGACGTCGGGGTACTGCGCGGTGACGGTCTTCTTCGTCATCGTGCGGAGGGTGACGGCCAGGCCCTTGGCCAGGCCGCTGCCGGGGATGGGGGCCATGGCTACTGGATCACCACCTTGACGATGCCGGTGAGGGCGATCTGGGCGAGGGAAAGGGGGACGAGGAGGGTCCAGGAGAACTTCTGGAGCTGGTCCTCGCGCAGCCGCGGGTAGGTGACGCGGAGCCAGATGACCACGAAGGCGAGGATCGCCGTCTTCAGCAGGGTCCAGACCCAGCCGAGGCCCTCGGCTCCCCACGGGCCGTGCCAGCCGCCCAGGAAGAGGACGGTGGTCAGGCCGCACAGGACGACGATCCCGGCGTACTCGGCGAGGAGGAACAGGGCGAAGCGCAGACCGGTGTACTCGGTGTACGCGCCGAAGATGATCTCCGAGTCGGCGACGGGCATGTCGAACGGCGGGCGTTGCAGTTCGGCGAGGCCGGCGACGAAGAAGACGATCGCGCCGACGATCTGCCAGGGCAGCCACCACCAGTGGAAGGCGTGGACGATGCCGGGCAGGGAGACCGTGCCGGCCGCCATCGCCACGGAGGCGGCGGCGAGCAGCATCGGCAGTTCGTAGGCGAGGAGCTGGGCGGCGGTGCGCAGACCGCCGAGGAGGGAGAACTTGTTGGCGGAGGCCCAGCCGGCCATGAGCGAGCCGAGGACGCCGATGGCCATGATCGCGAGCACGAAGAAGATGCCCGCGTCGAGGACCTGACCGACGGCTCCCTCACTGGGGCCGATCGGGATGGCGAGCAGCACGAGGAGGTAGGGCAGCAGGGCCACGGCGGGGGCGAGCTGGAAGACACGGCGGTCGGCGCCGGCCGGGACCACGTCCTCCTTCTGCGCGAACTTCACGCCGTCCGCGACCAGTTGGGCCCAGCCATGGAAGCCGCCGGCGTACATGGGGCCGAGGCGGCCCTGCATGTGCGCCATCACCTTGTGCTCGGTCTGACCCACGATCAGGGGGAAGGTCAGGAACACCGCGAAGACGATCACGAGTCGCAGGGCGACGTCGACGGCGCCGTTCACCGCGTGCCTCCTTCCGGGTCGTCGGGGGTGGTGGGGGGTTTCGTGGCGTGGGGGTCGTCGTCCTCGGGGGACGGCCCCGGTTTCGGTTCGGGTTCGTCGAACGCCGGGCGCGCGTGGTGCCAGGGGGCGTCCGAACTGCGCGGCGCCGTGGGTGGCTTCGGGTCCGCTGCCTGCCCGCGCTGGGACGCCGAGCCCTCGCTCGCACTCCGCGCACGGCGAGACCCTGTGGCCCCCGCCCGCTGCGACGCCGCCCCCTCGGCCGCACGCCGACCTCCCGCGGCGGGCGCGACCGGAACGTCCGCAGCCGGCCCTTCGGCCTCCGGGGCCTGCGCTGCCGTTCCTCCGGCTGCGGCCCCCGTGCCCTCTGCGGCATCCTCGTCGGCTACAGCCCCGTCCCGCCCAGGCACGCCCTCGGCACCGACCGAAACCTCCGCCTCGGCAGCCCCGTCGCCGCGCGCCATCCGGCTCGCGCCCCGAGTCTGGCCAGCCTGCTCCGACGTCACCGCGCCCTCGGCCGTCGCCCGGCGCCGGCCGGCGTCTTCAGACGTGCTCTCAGCCCTTGCCCGCGTGTCCTCTGCGGCACTTTCGCCCGCTGCGGCCCCGGCACGCCGAGGCGCGCCTTCGGCGCGGGCCGAAACGTCCGCCGCCGCACCCTCGGGCGCAGCCGCGGATTCCGCCGCCGTACCTTCCGTGCGCTCTGCCGTCTCGCTTTCGCGCCGCGTCACCGCGCCTTCGGCCGTCGGCCGGCCGGCGTCTCCAGGCGTGCCCTCGGCGGCCGTCCCGGCCTTCGGCACCGCACCCTCCGGCGCAGCCGTCCCCTGAGACGCAGCCGCAGAGCCCGGCGCCCCCTCGTCTCGGTGAGCCGTCTGGCTTGTCGAACCCTCGCTTGCGCTGCGCATCCGGCGGGGCCGGGCGGTGGGGGCCGCGGGCTGCTCGGTTGCGGGAGTGGTCGTCGCCTGGCCGGACGAGCCCTCCGCCGCCGTGCGCGTGCGGCGGGCCGGGCGGTCGCCCGCCGCCCGGGCCGCGCCCCGCGCCGGGCGGGACGGGGCGGGCGGGAGCTGGCCCTTCTGGGGGCCCCACTCGTTGGGGTCGGGCACGCCCGGTGGCAGCATCTGGCGGCGCTTGGGACCGCCGTGGTCCGAGTCGCCCGGCTCCTTGGCCCCCGGCCAGGCCTTGGCGACGCGGGCCGCGAGGACGAAGTCCTTGCGGAGGGGGTGGCCCTCGAAGGTCTCCGGCAGGAGGAGGTGGTCCAGGCCGGGGTGGTTCTGGAAGGAGACGCCGAACATCTCGTGCGTCTCGCGTTCGTGCCAGGCCGCGCCCGCGTAGACGTCCACCGCGGTGGGCAGGACGGGCGCCTCGTGCGGAACCGTCGTACGCACCAGCAGGCGCCGTACCGGGGCGAGGGCGACGACGTGGGCCGAGACGCGGAAGCCCGTGCCCGGCTCGTCGACGGCGCTCAGCCAGTCGAAATACGTGCAGCCCAGCTCGTCGCGGGCGGTCAGCAGCGCGGAGATCCACGCGTCCGGCGGCACGTCCACCGTCAGGACCTCGTAGGACTCCTCCGCCGTGGCGCCGGTCCCGAAGAGTTCCCCGACGGGCGCGGGCAGCCAGCCGGTCCCACTCATCGCGGGTCCCCCTCGCCGGTGGCCGCAGTGGCCGGCGGCCGTACGAGCCCGCTCTGCAGCGCCGCCGTCGACGGACGGGCCGTCCCGGTGGCGTACCGCTCCCCCAGCGACTCGCGCGCGATCTTCTCCTGGAGTTTCAGGATTCCCTGGAGCAGCGCCTCGGGACGCGGCGGGCAGCCGGGAACGTAGACGTCCACCGGGATGATCTGGTCGACGCCCTTGGTGACGGAGTACGAGTCCCAGTACGGGCCGCCGCAGTTGGAGCAGGCGCCGAAGGAGATGACGTACTTGGGCTCGGGCATCTGCTCGTACAGCCGCTTGATCGCCGGGGCCATCTTGTCCGTGACCGTGCCGGACACCACCATCAGGTCGGCCTGGCGGGGCCCGGGCGCGAACGGGATCACGCCGAGGCGGATGAAGTCGTGCCGGGCCATCGACGCGGCGATGAACTCGATCGCGCAGCAGGCGAGGCCGAAGTTGAAGACCCAGAGCGAGTAGCGCCGGCCCCAGTTCAGGACGACCTTCATCGGCTCCGGGGCGAGCCGGGCGAGCGTGCCCAGCCGCTTCGGCTCCGGCAGCCGTACTGGTTCGGGGGTGATGGGGGTCACGTCCATGCCAGGACGCCCTTCTTGTATGCGTACAGCAGGCCCACGGCCAGGAAGCCGAGGAAGATGAACATCTCCACGAGCGTCGTCGCGCCGTAGCCGGGGGCGGCGAAGACCGTCGCCCAGGGGAACAGGAAGATCGAGTCGACGGCGAAGATCACGTACAGGAACGCGTACACGTAGTAGCGGACCTGGGTGTGCGCCCAGCCCTCGCCGACGGGGTCGACGCCGCACTCGTACGTCAGCAGTTTCTCCGGGGTGGGGACCACCGGGCGCAGCAGGCGCCCCGCACCGAAGGCGACGGCGACGAACAGCACGCCGACGAAGGCGAGCACTCCGACGACCGAATAGGACTGGAAGTAGTCCGCCGCGACGACGGCGGTCGACCCCCGCAACGTCTCCCGCACCGTCCGTTCCTCACTCCCTGGTCCTGTCGGACCTGTTTTTCCCCGGCCCCGTGCTGTTCGGCTGTTCGACGATCTGTACGCACGGGAGTCTAGGCCCTGATAAAGGGCGGGTAAGCAGCCCGTCACACCCTGGGGCGCGAAGGTGGGGTTTTCCCCAGGGGGTGAGGGCGGCCCACCTCATGGCGCCGTCGGCCGCCGCACGGCACGCTGGCCCCTATGACCGCTCGCATCCCCGCCGCCGATCCCGCGGCAGCAGGCGCCGAGGACCGGCTGCCGCCGGCCCGTTTCGCCTACGACCTGCCCACCTGGAGGGAGATCACGCATCTACTGGTGAACCTCCCAGTATCGCTGTTCGGCTTCGTCTATGTGGTGACGGTGCTGCTGACCGGCAGCGCGCTGACGCTCAACGTGATCGGCTTCCCGCTGCTGGCGGTCGGGCTGATGGGCTCGCGGGTGCTGGGCCGGCTGGAGCGGGCGCGGGCGCTGCTCGGGGTGCGGATCGACGAGCCGAGCCCGCTGTCGCTGCACGGCGCGAAGGGACTGCCCGGCCGGCTCTGGGCGGCGCTGAAGGACCCGGTGGGCTGGCGCTCGGCGCTGTACCACTTCATACGGCTGCCCTGGGGCGTGCTCACCTTCACGGTGACGCTGACCTCGCTGTTCGTGCTCTGGCCGGTGCTGCCCTTCCTCGCCCGGGGCCTGGCGAACGTGGACCGGGCGATGGTGCGCGGCCTGCTGTCGCCGTCCGACGAGCTGGAGCGGCGGATCGCCGAGCTGGAGTCGGACCGGGGGGTCGTGGTCGACACGGCGGCGGCGGATCTGCGGCGCATCGAGCGGGACCTGCACGACGGGGCGCAGGCCCGGCTGGTCAATCTGGCCATGGGCCTGGGCCTGGCCAAGGAGAAACTGCTGGAGGGCCGGTCCGACGAGCACGTCGCCGCGATGGTCGAGGAGGCGCACGGCGAGGTGAAGCTCGCGCTCCAGGAGCTGCGCGACCTGGCCCGCGGCATCCATCCCGCCGTGCTGACCGACCGCGGCCTGGACGCGGCGCTGTCGGCGGTGGCCTCGCGGTGCACGGTGCCGGTGCAGGTGACGGTCGACCTGGAGTCGCGTCCGGCCGCGGCCATCGAGGGCATCGCCTATTTCACGGTCTCCGAGCTGCTCCAGAACGTCAGCAAGCACAGCGGGGCGAGGTCCGCCTCCGTCGACGTCTGGCGGTCCGACGGCCGGCTGCTGATCCAGGTGGGGGACGACGGCCGCGGCGGTGCCCGGTTGGACGGCGGAACGGGCATGCGCGGTCTGGCCGAGCGGCTGGACGCGGTCGACGGCCTGTTCGTGGTCGAGTCGCCGCCGGGCGGCCCGACGGCCATCACGGCGGAGCTGCCGTGGCGGGACCGTACGGACGGCGCCGGTCCGGCCGGGTCCGGGGTGGCCGCCTCCGGCCGGGGCGCCCCCGGCACGAGGTAGGGAAAACCCCCCGCGCAAGACGCCGACGTGCTCCATGGTTCCGCCATCCGCGGCCGAGGACGCTGGGAGTACGGCGGGACAGCCGTAGAAGACACGGAACGAGGGGACGGGACGACGCCGATGGCCACCCAGTACCGATCGCAGGACGCACCGGGGTACGGGCCCTACAGCGCGGGCGGGTTCCACGACGGTGGCACCGGCCGGGAACGGCACCTGCTGCCGGCCGGGCTGCGGGCGCCGTTCGAGGCCCGCAGCTGGCGCGAGTTCGGGTACGTGCTGCTGAACCTGCCGATCGGCATCATGCTGTTCACGTACGCGGTGACGATGGTGTCGCTGGGCGCGGGCCTGCTGGTGACGTTCCTGGGCGTCCCGGTGCTCGCGGCGGCGCTGGGCGGCTGCCGCCTGTTCGGCGTGCTGGAGCGGGCGCGGGCGCGCCGTCTGCTCGGCCTGGAGGTCGCCGAGCCGCAGCCACTGCGGACGACGAAACCGGGCGTCCTGGCCTGGACGGGAGCCCTGCTGAAGAGCGGCGCCTCCTGGCGGGCCCTGCTTTACGCGATCCTGCACTTCCCGTGGGCGGTGTTCTCCTTCTCGGTCTCGCTGGTCTTCTGGACGCTGGGCTGGAGCCTGCTGACGTATCCGCTGTGGTTCTGGGTGTTCCCGATGTGGGCCGGCCAGGGCGGGCTCCAGCTCTACGGCGACGGTCAGCACGGCATCTATCTGGACAATCCGTTCGAGATCACGGTGACCGCGCTGGTGGGGCTGCTGTTCACGCTGGCCACGCCGTGGATCGTGCGGGCGCTGACGATGGTCGACCGGGTGCTGGTGTACGGGCTGCTGGGGCCGTCGCGGCTGTCGGCGCGGGTGGTGGAGCTGGAGTCGGACCGGGGGGTCGTGGTCGACACGGCCGCCGCGGATCTGCGGCGCATCGAGCGGGACCTGCACGACGGGGCGCAGGCCCGGCTGGTGGCGCTGGCGATGGATCTGGGGCTGGCGAAGGAGAAGCTGACGGAGGATCCGCAGGCGGCGGCGCGGATGGTGGACGAGGCGCACGGCGAGGTGAAGACCGCGTTGCAGGAGCTGCGGGACCTGGCGCGGGGGATCCACCCGGCGGTCCTGACGGACCGCGGCCTGGACGCGGCCCTGTCGGCGGTGGCCTCGCGCTGCACGGTGCCGGTGCGGGTGGAGGTCGATCTGGCCGAGCGGCCGGCGGCGGCCATCGAGGGGATCGCGTACTTCACGGTCTCCGAGCTGCTCCAGAACGTCAGCAAGCACAGCGGGGCGCGGTCCGCCTCCGTCGACGTCTGGCGGGTGGAGGACCGGCTGATGCTCCAGGTCGAGGACGACGGGGTCGGCAACGCGGACGTGTCCAAGGGGTCGGGCCTCGCCGGGCTGGCCGAGCGGTTGGACGCGGTGGACGGGATCCTCATCGTGGACTCGCCGTCCGGGGGCCCCACCCGGGTGACGGCGGAGCTGCCCTGGCGGCGCTGAGCGCGCCCGAAATCCCCTGATGGCGGCCTGCCGGCCGCGGCCACACCGGTCGCGGCGGCAGGCCGAAACATGTGGTCGCCTCCCTGCACTTCCCCTGGCCCGGGCGCGGCGCGGTCCGAATACTGGAATGCTGGACCGTGTCGCGCGGAAGGCCGTGGGGCGAGGCTGTGGGGGGCCGAGGATCATGGAGGACAGGGTGCGGGTGGTCATCGCCGAGGATTCAGTGCTGCTCAGGGAGGGCCTGACCCGGCTGCTGACCGACCGCGGACACGAGGTCGTGGCGGGTGTCGGGGACGCCCAGGCGCTGATCAAGACCATCACGGAGCTGCACGACCAGCAGGCGCTGCCGGACGTCGTCGTGGCGGACGTGCGGATGCCGCCGACGCACACCGACGAGGGGGTCCGGGCCGCGGTGCAACTGCGCAAGGCGCACCCGGCGCTGGGCGTGCTCGTGCTCTCGCAGTACGTGGAGGAGCGGTACGCCACCGAACTGCTGGCCGGTTCCAGCCGCGGGGTCGGCTATCTGCTCAAGGACCGCGTGGCCGAGGTGCGCGAGTTCGTGGACGCGGTGGTGCGGGTGGCCGAGGGCGGTACGGCCCTGGACCCGGAGGTCGTCGCGCAGCTGCTCGGCCGCAGCCGCAAGCAGGACGTGCTGGCCGGGCTCACCCCGCGGGAGCGGGAGGTGCTGGGGCTGATGGCCGAGGGGCGGACGAACTCGGCGATCGCCCGGCAGCTGGTGGTGAGCGACGGCGCGGTCGAGAAGCACGTCAGCAACATCTTCCTCAAGCTCGGACTGTCCCAAAGTGATGGGGATCACCGGCGTGTTCTGGCCGTGCTCACCTATCTGAACTCGTGATCGTCCGACACTGTGACGGACCGTGCGAACCGTCTCATCGGTGCGTCCAGCATGCGAACGATGCAGGGAAGGCGACCCTCACGGTCGTAGGGTTGAAGCCGGGAAGGTCTTCGGGAAGGCCGCTCCCACACAGCAGCCTCGAAGGAGGTCCAGTTCAGTGACCAGCCAGGTCAGCAGTCCAGCGGAGCAGGCCGACGGAGCCGTCGTAGGAGAGCAGCGCAGGGCGGCCGGGACGAAGGACGTCCGCCGTTTGGACCGGGTGATCATCCGGTTCGCGGGTGACTCGGGTGACGGTATGCAACTCACCGGTGACCGCTTCACCTCGGAGACGGCGTCGTTCGGGAACGATCTGTCGACGCTGCCGAACTTCCCGGCCGAGATCCGGGCCCCCGCAGGAACCCTGCCGGGTGTGTCCTCCTTCCAGCTGCACTTCGCCGACCACGACATCCTCACCCCCGGGGACGCGCCGAACGTGCTGGTCGCGATGAACCCGGCCGCGCTGAAGGCGAACGTCGGCGACCTGCCGCGCGGCGCGGAGATCATCGTCAACACCGACGAGTTCACCAAGCGCGCGATGCAGAAGGTCGGCTACGACGCCTCCCCGCTGGAGGACGGCTCGCTGGACGGCTACCACCTGCACCCGGTGCCGCTGACCACCCTGACGGTCGAGGCCCTCAAAGAGTTCGACCTGTCCCGCAAGGAGGCCGAGCGCAGCAAGAACATGTTCGCGCTGGGCCTGCTGAGCTGGATGTACCACCGGCCCACGGAGGGCACGGAGAAGTTCCTGCGGACGAAGTTCGCCCGGAAGCCGGACATCGCGGCAGCGAACATCACCGCGTTCCGCGCGGGCTGGAACTTCGGTGAGACGACGGAGGACTTCGCGGTCTCCTACGAGGTCGCCCCGGCCGCCAAGGCCTTCCCTGTCGGCACGTACCGCAACATCTCCGGGAACCTGGCCCTGTCCTACGGCCTGGTGGCGGCGTCCCGCCAGGCGGACCTGCCGCTGTTCCTGGGCTCGTACCCGATCACCCCGGCCTCGGACATCCTGCACGAGCTGTCCAAGCACAAGAACTTCGGTGTGCGGACCTTCCAGGCCGAGGACGAGATCGCCGGCATCGGCGCCGCTCTCGGGGCCGCCTTCGGCGGGTCGCTCGCGGTGACGACGACGTCCGGCCCGGGCGTGGCGCTCAAGAGCGAGACGATCGGCCTGGCGGTGTCGCTGGAGCTGCCGCTGGTGGTGGTGGACATCCAGCGCGGCGGGCCGTCCACCGGCCTGCCGACCAAGACCGAGCAGGCCGATCTGCTGCAGGCGATGTACGGCCGCAACGGCGAGGCCCCGGTCCCGGTCGTCGCCCCGTGCACCCCGGCGGACTGCTTCGACGCCGCTCTGGAGGCGGCCCGGATCGCGCTGACCTACCGCACCCCGGTGTTCCTGCTCTCCGACGGCTACCTCGCCAACGGCTCCGAGCCCTGGCGCATCCCCGATCTGGACGAACTGCCCGACCTGAGCGTGCAGTTCGCGCAGGGCCCCAACCACACGACGGCCGACGGCACCGAAGTGTTCTGGCCCTACAAGCGCGACCCCAAGACCCTGGCCCGCCCGTGGGCGATCCCGGGCACGCCCGGCCTG
Source organism: Streptomyces sp. NPDC004721 (assembly GCF_053601495.1). Lineage (NCBI taxonomy): Bacteria > Bacillati > Actinomycetota > Actinomycetes > Kitasatosporales > Streptomycetaceae > Streptomyces > Streptomyces sp. NPDC004721. Next base: position 162,374 of record NZ_JBSGBZ010000005.1, on the reverse strand, counting down.
GAGCACCGCGTCGGCGGCATCGAGAAGCAGGACGGCACCGGCAACATCTCCTACGAACCCGCCAACCACGACTTCATGGTCCGCACCCGGCAGGCCAAGATCGACGGCATCGAGGTCCCCGACGTCGAGGTCGACGACCCGAATGGGGCACGCACCCTCGTCCTGGGCTGGGGCTCCACCTACGGGCCCATCACGGCGGCCGTGCGCCGGCTGCGCGCGGCCGGGGAGTCCATCGCGCAGGCCCACCTGCGCCACCTCAACCCCTTCCCGAAGAACCTCGGCGCGGTCCTGAAGCATTACGACAAGGTGGTGATCCCCGAGATGAACCTCGGCCAGCTCGCCACCCTGGTGCGAGCGAAGTACCTGGTGGACGCGCACTCGTACAACCAGGTCAACGGCATGCCGTTCAAGGCGGAGCAGCTCGCCACGGCTCTCAAGGAGGCCATCGATGGCTGAGACGTCCACGGAAGGCACGGGCACGGCCGAGGCGCTCTCCCTGGTGCCGAAGGCCCAGGCCCGGCAGTCCATGAAGGACTTCAAGTCCGACCAGGAAGTGCGCTGGTGCCCCGGCTGCGGCGACTACGCGATCCTCGCGGCCGTCCAGGGCTTCATGCCGGAGCTGGGGCTGGCCAGGGAGAACATCGTCTTCGTCTCCGGCATCGGCTGCTCCTCCCGCTTCCCGTACTACATGAACACCTACGGGATGCACTCCATCCACGGCCGCGCCCCCGCCATCGCCACCGGCCTGGCCACCTCGCGGCGCGACCTGTCGGTGTGGGTCGTCACCGGTGACGGCGACGCGCTGTCCATCGGCGGCAACCACCTCATCCATGCCCTGCGCCGCAACGTCAACCTCAAGATCCTGCTGTTCAACAACCGGATCTACGGCCTGACCAAGGGTCAGTACAGCCCGACCTCCGAGATCGGCAAGATCACCAAGTCGACGCCGATGGGCTCCCTCGACGCCCCCTTCAACCCGGTCTCCCTCGCCATCGGCGCCGAGGCGTCGTTCGTGGCCCGCACCATCGACTCCGACCGCAGGCACCTCACCGAGGTGCTGCGCCAGGCCGCCGCCCACCCCGGCACCGCGCTGATCGAGATCTACCAGAACTGCAACATCTTCAATGACGGTGCCTTCGACGCCCTCAAGGACCGCACCCAGGCCCAGGAGGCGCTGATCCGCCTGGAGCACGGGCAGCCGATCCGCTTCGGCGCCGACGGCGAGCGCGGTGTCGTCCGGGACGCGCGCACCGGCGACCTGTCCGTCGTGGACGTCACCCCGGACAACGAGTCCGAGATCCTCGTCCACGACGCGCACGCGGCCTCCCCGACCATGGCGTTCGCGCTGTCCCGGCTGGCCGACCCCGACACCCTCCACCACACCCCGATCGGCGTCTTCCGGTCCGTGGACCGCCCGGTCTACGACACCGCGATGGCCGACCAGCTCGACGCGGCGATCGAGCAGCGGGGCAAGGGCGACCTGGCCGCGCTGCTGGCCGGCGGGGACACCTGGACGGTCGTCGGCTGAGCGGCCTGCTCCGCCTCACGAGGCCCGGGTCCGTGCGGCCCGGGCCTCGTCGTATGTCCGGCGGACCTCGCCTTGTGCCCGGTGGGCCTCGTCGTACGTCCGCCGGGCCTGCTCCACGTCCGCCATGCGCTCCTGGGTCCACAGCGCGAGCGTCCGTACCTGTTCGGCGGCCTCCCGGCCGAGGCCGGTGAGGGAGTAGTCGACCCGGGGCGGGATCACGGGCTTGGCGTCACGGTGCACCAGTCCGTCGCGCTCCAGGGTCCGCAGCGTCTGGGCGAGCATCTTCTCGCTGACGCCTCGTTCGCTGGCCCGGCCGACGGCGCGACGCAGTTCGCTGAAGCGGTGGGGCCGCTCCAGCAGCTCGATCAGGACGAGGACGCCCCACCGGCTGGTGACGTGCTCCAGGACCAGGCGGTACGGGCACATCGCCGCTTCGACGACGTCCCTTGCCGCTCCTCCAGCGCTTACTGCCATGCCAGTACCTTACTTCAAAGTGGGTACTTTCGAAGAGTTAGCGCATCTCCTAGCGTTAGTGCACAGGCACCCCACAAGGAGACTTCCGTCATGAGCATCGTCGTCACCGGAGCCACCGGACACCTCGGCCGCCACGTCGTGGAACAGCTGCTGGAGAAGGTCCCGGCCGACCAGGTCACCGCCGTCGTACGCACCCCGGAGAAGGCCGCCGGCCTCGCCGAGCGCGGGGTGCGGATCGCGGTCGCCGACTACAACGCGCCCGAGACCTTCGACGGCTTGTTCTCGGCCGGCGACAAGGTCCTGCTGATCTCCGGCAACGAGTTCGACAAGGGCCGGGTCCGGCAGCACCGGGTCGTCATCGACGCGGCTCGCGCCGCCGGTGTCGCGCTGCTCGCCTACACCAGCGCCCCCGGCACCCTGAAGGCCGCCCTCGCCGACGACCACCACGGCACCGAGGAGGCCCTGCTGGCCTCCGGGGTGCCCTACGTACTGCTGCGCAACGGCTGGTACCACGAGAACTACACCGAGCAGCTCGCCCCCGTCCTGGAGCACGGCGCCGTCGTCCACGCCGCCGGCGAGGGCCGTATCTCCTCCGCCCCGCGCGCCGAATACGCGGCCGCCGCCGTCGCCGTCCTGACCGGCGAGGGCCACGAGAACAAGACGTACGAGCTGGGCGGGGACGAGGCGTGGAGCCTCGCCGAGTACGCCGCCGAGCTGAGCCGGCAGACCGGCCGGCGGATCACGTCCAACCCGGTCACCGTCGAGGAGTACGCGGGCATCCTGACCGGCGCCGGTCTCCCCGGGCCGCTCGCCGCGATCCTGGCGGGCGTGGACGCCTCCATCGAGAAGGGCGAGCTGGTCATCACCTCCGGCGATCTGTCCCGCCTGATCGGGCACTCCACCAGCCCGGTCTCGGAGGCGATCGCCGCCGCGCTCGGGGCCTGAGCGACACCGGGGAAACCGTCACCCGCCCGTCATGACCGTTTGACCATACGGACATGACAGGCGGGGGCGCGTGGCGCTACCTTCTTTGATGCCCGCCGCACGGTACGCGGCCGGGCACGAAGGAGGAACCAGTGAGCGAGCAGCCGAGGGGTGAGCGGCGCACAGGACTGCTGAACGGTGTCGCCGCCTACGGGATGTGGGGCCTCGTCCCCATCTTCTGGCCGCTGCTCAAACCCGCCGGGGCGGTCGAGATCCTCGCCCACCGCATGGTGTGGTCCCTCGCCTTCGTCGCCGTCGCCCTGCTCGTCGTACGCCGCTGGGCCTGGGCCGGCGAACTGCTGCGCCAGCCGCGCAGGCTGGCCCTCGTCGTGATCGCCGCCGCGGTGATCACCGTCAACTGGGGCGTATACATCTGGTCCGTCAACAGCGGGCACGTGGTGGAGGCCTCCCTCGGCTACTTCATCAACCCGCTGGTCACCATCGCGATGGGCGTACTGCTCCTCAAGGAGCGGCTGCGGCCCGTGCAGTGGGCGGCGGTCGGCACCGGCGCCGCCGCCGTCGTCGTGCTCACCATCGGCTACGGCCGCCCGCCGTGGATCTCCCTCTGCCTCGCCTTCTCCTTCGCCACCTACGGCCTGGTGAAGAAGAAGGTCAACCTGGGCGGCATCGAGTCGCTGACCGCCGAGACCGCGGTCCAGTTCCTGCCCGCTCTGGGCTATCTGCTGTGGATGGGCGCCCACGGCACCTCGACGTTCGCCGCCGAGGGCGCCGGGCACGCCGCCCTGCTCGCCTCCACCGGCATCGTCACCGCGCTGCCGCTGGTCTGCTTCGGCGCGGCCGCGATACGCGTGCCGCTGTCCACCCTGGGCCTGCTCCAGTACATGGCCCCGGTCTTCCAGTTCCTGCTCGGCGTCGCCTACTTCCACGAGTCCATGCCGGCCGAGCGCTGGGCCGGCTTCGCCCTGGTCTGGCTGGCCCTGACCCTGCTGACCTGGGACGGGCTGCGCACGGCCCGACGGGCGGCACAGCTCAGGGCCCGGCTCGCCTCCCCCAGGACCGCGACGGCGGCGAAGGCCGACCCCGTGGACGCGTAGCCGCTGCCGCGGGTGGTGCGGGCGCGGTGTGCTCGCGCCTCCTCCTTGGTGAAGTTCCAGCCCCGGGGCGAGCCCGCGCATATAACTGGTTGCATGACTCCGACACCCACGGGCGCCGCGCCCGCTCCGCTGCACTGGAAGCTCGTCATCGACGCCGCCGACCCGCACGCGCAGGCCGACTTCTGGGCCGCCGCGCTGCACTACGAGGTGGAGGACAACAGCGCGTTGGTCGAACGGCTGCTGAAGCTCGGGGCGCTGCCGGGCGAGGCCACCGTCGAGTTCCACGGCCGCCCGGCCTTCCGGGATCTGATCGGCGTGCGGCATCCCGACGACCCGTACGACGAGGAACGCGGCACCGGTCTGGGGCGGCGGCTGCTGTTCCAGCGGGTGCCGGAGGCCAAGTCCGGCAAGAACCGGCTCCACCTCGACCTGCACCCCGGCGAGGGCCGGCGCGCGGACGAGGTGGAGCGGCTGAAGGGGCTCGGAGCGCGCGTGCTGCGGCATGTGCGGGAGCACGGCGGGGAGTGGATGGTGATGGAGGACCCGGAGGGCAACGTGTTCTGCGTGGCGTAGGACGCCGGGTCAGCTCGGGAGCGGCGGGGTGGCGTCGCGGGCCCGTTCGGCCAGGCGACCCATGCGGGCGCGGGCGGACTCCAGTTGTTCGATGTCGTCGGCGGCGGGGCCGTCCTCGGCGGTGAGTTCGGTCCACAGGTCGATCAGGTCGCGGCCGAGCCGCAGGCCCTGCTCGGGGTCGCGGACCGCGCGCCAGGCGGCGGCCGCGCTCTGCACGTCGCCGTAGGCCGCCGCCGCGTCACCGGCGCGGCGGCGGATGCGGGCGAGGCCGAGCGAGATACCGAAGGAACGGAGCGGATCGCCCGCCAAGTAGGCGATGTATGCGGTGAGTTCGCGCACCCGCAGCACCTCGGGGTGCTCTGGGCCGAGCGTGCCGGACGCGTCCACGACGGTGCGTTCGGCCAGGGCCGCCGCCTCCTCGATCCGGCCCTCCTTCACCGCCTCGTTGACCCGCGCCAGGGGTTCGGCGAGCAGAACGGCGCCCGCTTCACCGGCCGCGGTCCTGGGATCCTCCCCGAGCACCGCCTCGGCCACGGCGTCGAACCCGCGGGCGGGGGTGGGGGTGGGCTTGGGCTCGGGATCGTCCAGGCCGAGGTCGGCCGGGTCGGGGTCGGCCGGGTCGGGGTCGGCCGGGTCGGGGTCCGGGCGCTGGTGCTGGTGCGAAGTCGCGGCGGACGCGGGGGCGCCGGGCGCGGGGGCGTGGTCGCCAGGCGCTGGGGCACGCTCGGCGGGCGCGGGCGGTTCCGGCCACGCGTTCACGTCGGCCGGTCCCGCGTCCATCACCGGTGGCGGGCCGAACACTCCCGTGGGGGCGACAGCCGTACCGAGGGGCGTGTCACCCACCGGTTCCGGCAGCGCCCGCAGCGCGAACGTAGGCGCCACCTCACTGAACGGCGCCTGCGACTCGGAAACCGCCCGCAACGGGAAAGTGGGCGCGCTCTCGCCGTACGGCGCACTGCCACCGGCCCGGCGCTCGCTGTCCGACCCGGACCCCGGCAACTCCCGCACCGGGAACACAGGTGCCTCTTCGGCGGTCGGCGCCTGCGACTCGGAAACCGCCCGCAACGGGAAAGTGGGCGCGCTCTCGCCGTACGGCGCACTGCCACCGGCCCGGCGCTCGCTGTCCGACCCGGACCCCGGCAACTCCCGCACCGGGAACACAGGTGCCTCTTCGGCGGTCGGCGCCTGCGACTCGGAAACCGCCCGCAACGGGAAGGTAGCCGCGCTCTCGCTGTGCGGCGCACTGCCGCCGGCCCGGCGCTCGCTGTGCGGCTCGGGGGGCGCGGGCGGCGGGAACGTGGGGGCGGGCTTCGGGGAGGGCGGCTCCGTGTCGGGCTCGTAGGCCGGTTCCGGGGTCTGCCTCAGTACGTGCGTCACCCTGTCGTCCTCCGGTCGCGGGGCCGGGCCCGGCCGCGGGGTCTCGGCCGGCGGGTCCGGCGGTGCCGTGCGCAGGGGCTCCGCCGCGAACGAGCTGGAGCCGTCGGTGTGGACCTGGAGGGGGACGACGTAGCCGATGCGCTCGTCGGTGACCGTGGCGAGGACGGGGTGGCCTGAGGCGAGGGCGATGCGGTGGAGGTGGCTCAGGACGGCCTGCTGGATCTCCTCGCCGGGAGCCGGGCGGACCGGTACGCCGCCGACCGAGGCCCCGGCGCCGTCCGCCGGCACATGGACGGCGACCGTCGTCGCCACGGGTGCCGCCGGCCACGCGGCGCGCTCGTGTTCCCGCTTCTTCCCGCGGCTCAGTCGAGACATCGGCTTCCTCACTCGGATGAGTGCCATCCGGTCGTTCGCTGCATTCGAGTCTCTCCGCCCGCCTGCCCTCCCCACGTCACCACGACGTCACAGACTCGCACCAGGAACCGCACTCCTGTGACGCGGGTAACGTTTCGCGGGCGAGGATCGTCGGGCTGACATGGGAGGGGGACGGCCATGCGAACAGACGTACGACAGGGACCGGAGATCTGGATCCGCGGGCCGGTGACCGATGCCCGTGCCGAGGCCGACGGGTGGGAGGACAGGCCCGGACGGCCCGCAGTCCGGCCCGTCATGCCCCGCCGGTTCTCCTGGCTGGCCACCCACGGCGGCGCGGGCACGACCACGCTCGCGGCCGTCTACGGCGGTCACGACTGCGGACGCGCCTGGCCGGGGCCCGGCGCTCCGGAGTCGGTGCTGCTGGTCGCCAGGACCCACTCGGCCGGCCTGGACGCCGTCACCCGGGCCCTCGACGTGTTCCGCGGGGGCGAGGCGCCCGCCGGACTCGACCTGGACGCCGTGGTGCTCGTCGCGGACGCGCCGGGCCGGCTGCCGCGGCGGCTCGCCCAGCGGGTGAAGCCGATCGAGTCCGTGATCGACGTCTACCGCGTCCCGTGGGTAGAGGCCTGGCGGCTGGGCGACCTGAGCGGAGCGCCGCCGCGGGAGAGCGAACCGCTGGCCCGTCTCACGGGGGCAGGGACCGCGCGGGCGGCCTCTAGGCCGTGATGTCCTTCGCCGTGAACCGTGCCCAGGCCGCCGAGCCGAACACGGCCGCGTACAGGGCCTGCAGCTCCAGGTTCTTCACCAGGCCGTCCCAGTAGACCGGCTCGCGCATGAGGTCGGCGAAGGACAGCCAGTAGTGCGGGAAGAGGTACGGCTGGATGGCGTGCAGTTGGGGGATCTGGTCGAGGATCTGAACGGTGATCAGCAGGCCCACGGTCGTGGCCATCGCGGCGATCCCACTGTTGGTCAGCGTCGAGACGAACAGGCCGAGGGCGGCGAGCCCGATCAGGGACGCGGCGACGACGAGGGCGATCAGCAGCGCCCGGCCCAGTCCGTCGGCGAAGCTGATCCGCGTGCCCGAGATGGTCGTCAGATCGCCGAGCGGGAACAGCAGGGCGCCCACGACGAGCGCCGAGACGGCCACCACGAGGGTGGCGACCAGGCAGAAGGCCATCGTCGTGGCGTACTTGGCGAGCAGCAGGCGGGTGCGGCCGGCGGGGGCGACCAGCAGATAGCGCAGGGTGCCCGCGTTCGCCTCCCCGGCGACGGCGTCGCCGGCGATCACGCCCACGGCCATCGGCAGGAAGAACGGCAAGGTGGCGGCCAGCGCGGTGAAGACCAGGAACAGCCCGTTGTTGGTGACCTGTGCGATGAACGCCGGCCCCTCGCCGCCCCCGCCGCCGGCGGACGAGCCGTCCCTCGTCTCGATCCTGACGGCCACCCCGACCAGGACCGGCACACCGGCCAGCACGCCCAGCAGCGCGAGGGTGCGCCAGCGCCGGAAGGTGGTCACCAGCTCGCTGCGCAGCAGCCCGAAGGTCCACAGCGGGCGCGGGGCGCGCACGGCCGCGTCCGCGACCTGCCCCGGCGCCACCTCAGCCCGCGACATCGAAGCCCTCCCCCGTGAGTGCCACGAACGCGTCCTCCAGCGAGGCTCGTTCGACCCCGAAGCCGCGTACGCGGACGCCCGCCGTCACCAGCGCGGCGTTCACGTCGGCGAGGTCGCGCTCCGGTGGGTCGCCGGTCACCCGGTCCTCGCCCGCGACGACGTCGCCGACACCCTGTTCCTTCAGCACCCGGGCCGCCTCCCCCGTGTCGGGCGTGGTCACCACCAGCCGGCCGCGCGCTCCGGCGGCCAGCTCCGCCACGGCTCCCTGGATGATCAGCCGCCCCTGCGCCATGACCGCCGCGTGGGTGCACACCTGCTCGATCTCGTCCAGCAGATGGGAGGAGAGGAAGACGGTCGTGCCGTCGGAGGCCAACTTCCGGACCAGGGAGCGGATCTCGCGCATGCCCTGCGGGTCGAGACCGTTGGTCGGCTCGTCCAGGACGAGCAGTCTGCGCGGCTGGAGCAGCGCGGCGGCCAGCCCCAGGCGCTGTTTCATGCCCAGGGAGTAGGCCTTGGCCTTCTTGCCCGCCGCTGCCGTCAGGCCCACCCGGTCCAGGGCGGCGGCGACCCGGGCGCGCCGGGTGCGGGGGTCGGCGGTCGGGTCGGCGGCGTCGTAGCGCAGCAGGTTGTCCCGGCCGGACAGGAAGCCGTACAGGGCCGGGCCCTCGATAAGCGCGCCGACCTGCGGGAGCACGGTGCGCGAGGACCGGGGCATGGGGCGACCCAGCACCCGCGCCGTGCCGGAGGTGGGCTCGATGAGCCCCATCAGCATGCGGATGGTGGTGGTCTTGCCCGAGCCGTTCGGGCCGAGGAAGCCGAAGACGCTGCCCGCCGGGACGGTCAGGTCGAGACCGTCGACGGCGAGCTGTCCGCCGCGGTAGCGCTTGGTGAGCCCGCGCGTGTGGATGACGCTGTCATCCCCTCCGTCCATCGGCTCCCTCGATTCCTCGTGCCCGTCGCGTGCTTACTGCCCGGTGTTCGCCGCCTTCACCAGCGTGTCCTTGGTGACGGCGCCGACGTACACCTTGCCGTTGTCCGTGATCAGCGCGTTGACCAGGCGGGTGGAGAAGACCGTGCCCTTGCCGAACTTGCCGCTGACCTGGTCGCCGAGCGAGCCGAGGAACCCGCTCAGGTCGCCCTTGCCGGAGGACGACGGGATGCCACCCTTGTTGCCGGTGTCGAACACGGCGATGGAGTTCCAGCCCTTGCCGAGGACCTTCGGGCCGTTCTCGGCCAGGTCCTTGTGCGACGCGCCGGGCTCGTGGAACTGCCGGCCCGGGCCGGCCTTCCGCTCGGCGCCCTGCCCGGCCTCCTTCGCGGCGTCCTTCTCCTCGGTGACCTTCGCGCCCTTGGGCGGGGTGAAGTCGAAGGTCGACGCGGCCGGCTTGGCGAAGCTGACCTGGGTGAAGCCCGCGTCCACCACGGCGGCGCCGCCGCTCGCCGGGGTGAGCGTGAACTTCAGCGGCAGCCCGGTCTTGGCGTCCACCGCGATGCTGATCGCACCGACCGTGGTGCCGGAGGCGTGCTTCGGCTCGATGACCAGCTTGTAGGCGTCGCGGCCGGCGACCTGCGCGGTGCCGTCGACCTTCACCGAGGTGGTGTCGTCGACCGACTTCAGGGCCTCGTCGGCGAAGTCCTTGGGCGTGGCGGGGACCTCGTCCCGGTGCTTCTTGCCGCCGTCGGCCGCGGTGCCGTGGAAGACCTCGTTCGACTTGCTGTCGTAGCCCCAGACGTCCTTGCCGTTGTGGATGAGGCTGTACTCGGCGGCGCTCTCGATCAGCGAGACCTTCTGCCGGTCCTCGCCGTCGGCGGCGACGCGCAGGGTGTGCGTTCCGGAGGCCAGCTCGGACAGCTTTGACGTCGGGTCGGCCGACGAACCGTCACCACCCCTGGCTGCGCCGGAGGCCAGGCCGCTCTCCAGGCCGCCGAGGTTCGGCAGACCCAGGTCGGTGCTGACCTTGACCGTGCCGGACAGCTGCTGGACGTCCGACTTGGCGATTTTCTCGATGAGTTGCTGTGCGGTGATCTTCGGCAGGCTGGGGTCGCCGGACGCGGCGAGCGCGGGGACGAGCCCGATGGTCGCCGCCGCGACCCCCACCACCGTGACCGGGACGACGTAGCGCGCGGCCTTGCGGCGCCCCGTGCGCAGGTCGTCGGCTTCGGATTCGTTCGGTGCCATGTGTGCCCTACCTCCGTCATCGGCGGCGGCTGTCCTTCTGCACTGGGGTGTCGCCCTCAGCCGCCATTCTCACCCAGATCGGTGAGGAGTGGTGTGGTCCGTTGTTTCCATCTGACCAAATCGGCGGGGCGGAAGCGTCAGACCCCGGAGCCAACTCCGTGTACGCCTGCGGTATGACACACAAAGGGCGACGCCTCCCCTACCCCGTAGGGGTAGATGTGGAGAGCGCCGCTCGAAGGGGCCGCCCGGCGGGGGCGTCCGGCGAGGTCGCGGGACCGGACGGGCATCAGCCGGCCCGGTGCACCACCGCGTCGCACAGCTGAAGCAGTGCGGCCTTCGCCTCGCACTCCCGCAGCGGCGCCAGCGCGGCACGCGCCTCCTCGGCGTAGCGCACGGTGTCCCGGCGGGCCTGTTCCAGCGCCGGGTGCGCCCGCAGCGCCGCCAGCGCCTCCGCGTGCCGCGCGTCGTCGCTCAGGTCGGAGTCCAGCAGCTCGCACAGGGCGATGTCCTCGGCCAGCCCCAGCCGGGCCGCGCGCTCGCGCAGCCGCAGCACCGGCAGCGTGGCGATGCCCTCGCGCAGATCGGTGCCGGGCGTCTTGCCCGACTCGTGCGAGTCGGAGGCGATGTCCAGGACGTCGTCCGCCAGCTGGAAGGCGACGCCCAGGCGCTCGCCGTACTGCGTCAGCACGTCCACGACCGTCTCGTCGGCGCCGGACATCATCGCGCCGAACCGGCACGACACCGCCACCAGCGAGCCGGTCTTGCCGCCCAGCACGTCCAGGTAGTGGTCGACCGGGTCCCGGCCGTCCTGCGGACCCGCCGTCTCCAGGATCTGCCCGGTGACCAGCCGCTCGAACGCCACGGCCTGCACGCGCACGGCCTCCGGGCCGAGGTCGGCGAGGATCTGCGAGGCGCGGGCGAAGAGGAAGTCGCCGGTCAGGACCGCGACCGAGTTGCCCCAGCGGGTGTTGGCGCTGGCCACCCCGCGGCGCACGGCGGCCTCGTCCATCACGTCGTCGTGGTACAGCGTCGCCAGATGGGTCAGCTCCACCACCACGGCCGAGGGCACGATCCCCGGCGCGTACGGATCCCCGAACTGGGACGCGAGCATCACGAGCAGTGGCCGGAACCGCTTCCCGCCCGCCCTGACGAGGTGCTGGGCGGCGCCCGTGATGAACGGGACCTCGCTCTTGGTGGCTTCGAGCAGCCCTTCCTCGACAGCCGCCAATCCGGCCTGGACATCGGCTTCGAGAGCCTGGTCCCGCACGGTCAGCCCGAATGGCCCGACGACGGTCACGAGGGGTCTCCTGTCTGCTGGTGTCTGCTGGGGATTACACGGTTTGTCGATAGGTCGCTGCCCTCACTCAAGTCAGCGTATCCGGTCACGTTTCGATCACCGATATCGCCCACCTATACGGGCCAGGCCACTTCACCCGACGTGACCACCATCACGTGTCAGCCACACGGCCCACACACCGTCACGCATGAAGTCCGATTCACCCCTATTAGGGTTTCAATTCTCTTTAGTGGTAATTGCCCTTCGGCCGCCCGAGCCGTGACTTGGAACACACACCCCTCCGTCCGCACCATCTCTCGCACTCCTTCACATTCCCTTTACAGGCAGCCGAGTTGAACCTTGGCAGGTGCAAAGGATCAAGCACCACATACACCCCAGACCAAGGTCAAACAGGACGAGTGTGATTCCGGCACTTGTTCGGGACATGTGCTCTCGCATACGTTCCCGGCACCGACGGGCGGACGCCGAATCCTGCCGCCGCCCGTAATCCCAACGACCGAATGACCCATGGCAGGAGCGGGGGACCCAGGTAAGTTCGCCGGGCCGGGTGTCGTACGTACCGCGTACGCCGCACCGGAACGGCTTGGGGTGAAGCCGTGCCCTTCAGGGCGCGGCCGGGCACCTCCCAGCCCGAACCCGACAGCTCACCTCGCAGGCGACGGAGAGGAATTCCCCCATGCCTGCAAACGGTCAGCGCCGCTCTACCCGCACCGCCCGCCTCATCCGCACCCTCGCCGTCACCGGCACGGGCGCAGCCGTCCTCGCCGTGCCGCTGCTCGGCGCCACGACCGCGTCCGCGGCAACTCCGGCCACCGTCCGGACGGCCGCGAGCTTCGGTTACTCGAACAACCTCGACGGCTGGATCCGGGCCTCCCTGGCGGTCATGGCGGAGAAGGGCATCCCGGGCTCCTACAACGGGATCCACCGCAACATCATCCGCGAGTCCTCCGGCAACCCGCGCGCCATCAACCTCTGGGACTCCAACGCCAGGAAGGGCATCCCGTCCAAGGGTCTGCTCCAGGTCATCGACCCGACCTTCCGGGCTTACCACGTGAACGGCACGTCCTGGGACATCTACGACCCGATCGCCAACATCACGGCCGCCTGCAACTACGCGGCCAAGCGGTACGGCTCCATCGACAACGTCTTCGGCGCGTACTGACCGGACCGTAGCCGGACCACACACCGGCTAGCGCTGTGACCGGAAAGGTCTGCCGGAGCCGGTGAACCTTTCCGGTCGCAGCACTAGACAAAAAGTCGTTCGAGGACGACGGCGATGCCGTCGTCCTCGTTCGACATCGTGACCTCGTCGGCCACCGCCTTCAGCTCGGGGTGGGCGTTGGCCATGGCGACCCCCCGGGCGGCCCACTGGAACATCGGGATGTCGTTCGGCATGTCGCCGAAGGCGAGGGCGCTCTCGCGGCCCAGTCCCAGGTGTTCGGCGGCCAGCGCCAGCCCGGTCGCCTTGGTGATGCCGCACGGCTGGAGTTCGACGGTCCCGGGGCCCGACATGGTGACCGTGGCGAGGGAACCCACCGCGCCGCGGGCCGCCGCCGCCAGCTCGTCGTCGGACAGCGCCGGGTGACGCAGCAGCACCTTGCTGATGGGCGCGCGCCACAGGTCGTCGCGCCGTTCGACCCGTACGGCGGGCAGCGCCGGGTGCGGCATGAGATACCCCGGCTCGATGAGCGTGAGCCCCTCGACCCCGTCCTGGTCGACCGCGACGTGCACCTCCCCCACCTCGGCCTCGATCTTGCCGAGCGCGGTCTCGGCCTGCTCCCGGTCCAGGGTGACCGACCACAGCAGGCGGTCGCTGCCCGCGTCGTAGAGCTGGGCGCCCTGACCGCACACCGCGAGCCCCGTGGTGCCGAGGACGTCGAGCAGTTCCCGCACCCTCGGTGCCGGCCGTCCGGTCACCACGAGGTGCCGGGCACCGGCGGCCGCCGCCCCCGCGAGCGCGGCGAGGGACCGTTCGGACACGGTGTGGTCGCCGCGCAGCAGCGTTCCGTCCAGGTCAGTGGCGATGAGGGTATATGTGAGGGCGGCCATGATCAGAGAATACGGATGGCGCGGCCCGCCGACTCGACCGGAACCGGACGACCGCGACGGCCACCGGGCTCCCGGCTCCCTCTCCTGAACTCCCTTACCTGTGAGAGCTCTTCGACACCGCAGGCGAGGTGGGTCTCAACCGTGCGCCGCCGCAAGGTGTGCGGCCAGCCGCGGCGAGGCGAACTCCGTGCCGCACACGAACCGCATCACCGGCCCGTACGAGGCCGCCGCCGGCAACCCCGTGAAGTACAGGCCGGGTACCGAGGAGACGTAACCCGCGCCGAGCCTCGGGGCGCCGCGGCTGACCGCGAGCCCGGTGCGCAGCTCGTGGCCGAGGAAGCCCATCGCGGCGATGTCGACGCGGTAGCCGGTGGCCGCTATGACGTGGTCCGCCTCCAGTTCCCGGCTCTCGCCCGCGAGGGTGCGCACCGTCAGTACCGGACGCCCGCCCGTGACGTCGGCGCGCACGATGCCGCTCACCTCGTGGACCGGCACCGCCGACTCGAAGCGCTCGCGCAGCCACCAGGCGCCGAGCGGGCCGAGGACCCGGCGCACCAGATGGTGGCGGACCCCGGCCGGGAGGTACCGGAAGGGCTGCGGGTAGTAGCTCAGCGCCCACAGCGACCAGGCGCGGCCGAAGGGCGACTCGGGCCGGAACCTCGGCTGCTCCCAGGGCGGGGCGCCGAAGGCGACCGAGCCGCGGCCCCGCGCCACCACCCGCACCCGCGCGCCGGCCTTTGCCGCGAGCACCGCCGTCTCCAGCGCGGACTGGCCGGCCCCGACGACGATCAGCTCCTTCCCGGCGAACCGGCCGAGGTCGTGGTGCTGGGAGCTGTGCGAGAGCGGCCCGGTGGGCGTGGGGCCGTCCGGCGCCGCAGTGGCCAGCTCGGGTGGCAGATGGGCCAGTCCCGACAAGCCCGTCGCCACCACGACCGCCCGGGCGGTGAACTGCTCCCCGGAGTCCGGCTTCAGCTCGAAGCCGCCGTCCGGCCGCCGGTCGACCGACACCACCCGCACTCGCTCCAGCTCGGGCACCAGCCTGCGCTGGAACCACTCGCCGTAGGCGATGAAGGTCTCCACCGGGATGATGTCCTCGTCGGTCACCAGCGGTCCGATGCCGGCCGCGGCGCAGTAGTCGGCGAGAGTGTGGCCGCGCTGCGGGCAGTCGATGCCAGAGGCGGCCGGGGTCGACTTCAGCAGCATTCCGGCGGGCATGTGGTCGCGCCAGGCGACCATGGGCTCGCCGAAGACGCGGACCGGGATGCCCCGGGCGCGCAGATGGGCGGCGGTGGACAGGCCGAACGGCCCGGCACCGATGACTGCCACCGGTTGGTTCACGAAGTCCTCCCCAGGACGTGCTCACGTCACTTCGTGGGCCGGCTCGGACGGCGGGACGTGCCGCCCGCATACGGTCGCGCTCTGCCCTAACCGGTCGTGCCGCCGCGGCGGTTGGTCCGCCACAGCTGATGGAGGTGCCGGGCGCCCGGCCGCACGAAGCGGGCGAGCATCGTGAGGAACGGCATCGGGTCGTCACCCGCGAGCCAGGCCAGCTCCGTGCCGCTCGCCCTCGCCGGCGCGTGCGGCGTGGTGTAGCCGCTGCGGCGGTAGGCGAGCAGGGCGGGCAGGTCGATGTTCTCCACGACGTACCGGTGGCCGGCGCGCTGCTTGCCCTCCGGGACGGGGCGGCCGGTCAGGTCGAGGTGCATGGCACGGACGACGTCCACGCCCGACTCGCTCTCGAAGAGCCGGAACTGCGCGCCCATGCGCGGATTGAAGTCAAGCAGCTTGTACTGCCCGTCGCGCCGGTCGAAACGCAGGTCGAGGTCGACGATGCCGGTGAAGCCGATCTGCTTGATGAACCGCGCGGCGAGGTCGGCGAGTTCCGGGTTGTCGACGACGTACGCGTTCGCCGTCATGCCCGCGTGCGGCGGCCAGGAGCGGACCTTGACGCCGGTGAACATCGCGAGCGGGGCCGAGTGCTGGTCGAAGTAGGCGTGCACGATCCAGTCCTCGGCCTGCTCCCTCGGCAGATACTCCTGGAGGATCACGCCCGGCCGCTCGCCCCAGTCCCGGGCCAGGGCCAGCAGTCCCTCACGGCTGTTGATCCTCGTGGTGCCGTTCACCGCGGGGCTGCTGCGCCGGACGAACGCCTCGCGGTTCTTGGCCACCACCGGGAAGCGGGTCTTCTCGGCGAACGCCACGATGTCGTCGTACGACTCCGGGAAGGCAGCCGTGGGGCTCGGGATGCCGTGCTCCACGCACAGTTCGTGCAGGCCCTGCTTGCTGGCCAGGCGGCGCGGCAGGCCGGGGGCGACGGGCGGAAAGAGGAAGCGGCCCTTGAGTTCGTCCTGGTGCTCGGCGATCAGGACGGCGGCCTCCTCGTCGGTGGGCACCAGGACCGTGGGCCGGCCGATGCGGCGGCCGATCCGCAGCAGACCCTCCACCAGACGGTCCGCGCCCTCCGTGCCCCTGGTCGGCCAGACGAACGCGCGTTTGAGATAACGGGAGGAGGCCGCCGGTGTGTAGGCGTCCTCGGTGATCGCGTACATCGGCACGCCCAGACGGCCGAGGCTGCGGATCGCGCCCACCCCGCCGTGGTGCAGCGGGTAGTCGCCGAACTTCACGATCAGGCCCGGGACCTCACGGTCGGCCCGGAAAGGCACACTGACGGCATTCCTGGCCACGGGTCCCCCCACGTGTCCCCCCTATGGAGCGGACCCACCCCGTCCGCGCCCCCAGAGGACGCTAAGCCGGAATTGCCCCCTCCCACAAGGCCAATTCGGACATTGCAAACTCTTTAGACACTGCCCAAGACATGCGACGCCCCCGTAACGTGTGGCCCGACCACATGGAATTCCGGAAAGGAAGGCAGTACCCATGCCCCCCTTCGAGGTCCCCGAGGGCGACCCCTTCGGTCCGCACAACCTTCCCTACGGCGTCTTCTCCCGCGCCGGGTCGCCGGAGAGGACCGTGGGCGTCCGGCTCGGCGACCACGTGCTCGACGCGGGGGCGGCGGCGCGGGCCCTCGGTTCGCCGTACGCCGGGCTGCTCGCGCGGCCGACCCTGAACCCGCTGCTGGCCGCGGGCCGCACCGCGTGGTCCGACGTGCGGCGCGCGCTGACGTCGTGGGTGACGGTGCCGGCCCACCAGGAGACCGTCGCGCCCTTCCTGCACCCGCTGTCCTCGGTGACCCTGCACCTCCCCTTCGAGGTCGCGGACTACGTCGACTTCTACGCCTCGGAGAACCACGCCCGGAACGTGGGGCAGATCTTCCGCCCGGACGCCGAGGACTCGCTGACCCCCAACTGGAAGCACCTGCCAATCGGTTACCACGGCCGCTCCGGCACGGTGGTGGTCTCCGGCACGGACGTGGTGCGCCCGTCGGGCCAGCGGAAGGCTCCCACGGACCCCGCGCCGGTGTTCGGCCCCTCGGTCCGCCTGGACATCGAGGCGGAGGTCGGCTTCGTGGTGGGCGCGCCCTCACGGATGGGGCAGCCGGTCGCGCTCGGCGACTTCCGCGAGCACGTCTTCGGGCTGTGCCTGCTGAACGACTGGTCGGCGCGCGACATCCAGGCCTGGGAGTACGTCCCGCTCGGGCCGTTCCTCGGCAAGTCCTTCGCCACGTCGGTGTCGGCGTGGATCACCCCGCTGGACGCGCTGGAGGAGGCACGGGTGGCCCCGCCGCGGCGCACGCACCCGCTGCTGCCCTACCTCGACGACTCCGCGGACGAGCCCGGCGGTTACGACCTGCGGATCTCCGTCGCGATCAACGGCCACGTGGTGTCCGAGCCGCCCTTCTCCACCATGTACTGGACGGCCGCACAGCAGCTCGCCCACATGACGGTCAACGGCGCGTCCCTGCGCACGGGCGACCTGTACGGCTCGGGCACGGTGAGCGGACCCGCCGAGCACGAGCGCGGCTCGCTGCTGGAGCTGACCTGGAACGGCCGGGAGCCGCTGGAACTCCCCGACGGCAAGCGGGCGTTCCTGGAGGACGGCGACGTGGTGACGCTCTCGGCCTGGGCGCCGGGCGCGAACGGCACGCGGCTGGGCCTCGGGGAGGTGACGGGGCGGATCGTCTCGGGCTGAGCGGAGGCCCTGCGGCCCTTCCCACGCCGGGGATTTGGTGGTGGCGGACCCCTGACTCCCGGTGCCCGTGGCCGTCATACTGGCGGCAGGCCGTGCGCGCCCGGCGCGCCGGCCGGCCGCACAGCACCGCTCCACCGCACGACCCCGACACCCGCCCACCTCCGACGAGGATCCGGAGTCCGAGGCATGACCGCCTGCCTGCTCCTGCTGAGCGCCGTCGCGCTGACGCTCGCCGTGCCGGTCCCCCGCGTGCTGGCCCGGGCGGGGTGGCCCGAACGGGAGCCCGTCGTCGCGCTGTGGGTGTGGCAGTGCCTGGTCGCCACCGTCCTGCTGTGCTGTCTCGCGGGGCTCGTGCTGGGCACCGCGGCCGTCTTCAGTACCGTTCACGACCGGGTCTTCGCCCCCGCGCCGCCGGCCGTGACAGCCGCCTACGACTCGTCGGTGGCGCCGGTCTGGGCCGCCGGCCTCACCCTGCTGCTGGCCGGCGGCGCCGCCTGGACCACTGCGATGCTCGCCCGCGAGCTCGTCGAGGCCCGCCGCCGGCGCGGCCTGGCCCGCGCGCACCTGCGCGAACGCGCCCCCGATCTGCCCGCGGGCCTTCCGGCGGCCCGCGGACCGCTGCTGGTGCTGGAGGACGAGTACCCCGACGCCTGGTGGATGCCCGGTCACCCACCCCAGCTCGTCGTCACCACCGGCGCCCTGCACCGGCTCACCGGCCACCAGCTCGACGCCGTCCTCGCGCACGAACGCGGCCACGCCCGCGCCCACCACGACTGGCTGCTGCACCTGTCGACCGCGCTGGCGACCGGCTTTCCGCGCATCCCGCTGTTCACGCACTTCTGCGAGCAGACCCACCGCCTGGTCGAACTGGCCGCCGACGACACGGCCTCCCGCCGCCACGGCCACCTCACCACGGCCCTCGCGCTGATCGAGCTCAACCAGCACCGCGGGGTGCTGTCCTGCGCCTCCAGCAACCGGCTGCTGAGCGAGCGGGTCGACCGCCTGCTGGAGCCGCCGCCGCGGCTGGACCGCAGGCGCCGGGCGCTGACCACGGCGGTCGCCGCCCTGGTGCCGCTGCTCCCGCTCCTGATCACGTTCGCCCCGGGCCTGACGGCGCTGGGCTGAGCAGCGGGCCCGTCGCCGTGACCGGCGCGGACCGCCTATATCCAGTCGTCCGGTTCCGGCTCGGGCAGGTCCTCCACCGGCTCCGGCTCACCCCCGCCGGCCGTCCCGGTCCCGGCCGTTCCTGAGCCGGCCGTCCCCGTGTCGGCCGTGGCGTCGCCGGACGGGCCGGCCAGCGACTCCAGCACCCCGAGCACGCCCTCCCCGTACGTCGCCAGCTTCTTCTCGCCGACGCCGCCGACCGTGCCGAGCTGTGCCACGGACGTCGGCCAGATCGTGACGATCTCCCGGAGCGTGGCGTCGTGGAAGATGACGTACGCCGGGACGCCCTGCTCGCGGGCCTGTTCGGCGCGCCAGGCGCGCAGGGCCTCGAAGGCGGGAAGCAGTTCCTCGGGCAGCTCGGCCGCCGCCGCCCTGGGCTTGCGGTCGTCCCGGGCCGCCGAAGCCCGCGACGCGGCCGGCTTCTTCGGCTCCTTGCGCAGCGGCACCTCCCGCTCTCTCCGCAGCACCGACCCGCTGCTGTCGGTCAGCACCAGCGTGCCGTACTCGCCCTCCACCGCGAGCAGCCCCTGCGCCAGCAACTGCCGTACGACACCCCGCCATTCGCCCTCGGTGAGCTCGTCCCCGATGCCGAACACGGACAGCTGGTCGTGGTCGAACTGGATCACCTTGCCGGTGCGCTTGCCGAGCAGGATGTCGATGATCTGGCCCGCGCCGAACTTCTGCCCCCGCTCCCGCTTCAGCCGCACCACCGTCGACAGCACCTTCTGGGCCGCGATCGTGCCGTCCCAGGTCTCGGGCGGGGTCAGGCAGGTGTCGCAGTTTCCGCAGCCGGCCGCGCCCGGTTCCTGGCCGAAGTAGGCGAGGAGCTGGCCTCGGCGGCACCGGGCCGTCTCGCACAGGGCGAGCATCGCGTCCAGGTGGGCCTGGGCCCGGCGGCGGAACGCCTCGTCGCCCTCACCGGACTGGATGAGCTTGCGCTGCTGCACGACGTCGTTCAGGCCGTAGGCCATCCAGGCCGTCGACGGCAGGCCGTCCCGGCCCGCGCGGCCCGTCTCCTGGTAGTAGCCCTCCACGGACTTGGGCAGGTCCAGGTGGGCGACGAACCGGACGTCGGGCTTGTCGATGCCCATGCCGAAGGCGATGGTGGCGACCACGACCAGGCCGTCCTCGCGCAGGAAGCGGGACTGGTGCGCCGCGCGGGTGCCCGCGTCCAGGCCCGCGTGGTACGGCACCGCCTCGACGCCGTTGCGGGTGAGGAACTCGGCCGTCTTCTCCACCGAGTTGCGCGACAGGCAGTACACGATGCCCGCGTCGCCCGGATACTCCTGGCGCAGGAAGGTCAGCAGCTGCTTCTTGGCGTCGGCCTTGGGCACGATCCGGTACTGGATGTTGGGCCGGTCGAAGCTGGCCACGAAGTGCCGGGCCCGCGGCATGTTCAGCCGCTGGGTGATCTCCTGGTGCGTGGCGTGGGTGGCCGTCGCGGTGAGCGCGATCCGCGGCACGTCCGGCCAGCGCTCGCCCAGCAGAGACAGCGCCAGGTAGTCGGGGCGGAAGTCGTGGCCCCACTGGGACACGCAGTGCGCCTCGTCGATGGCGAAGACGGAGATCTTGCCGCGGGAGAGCAGGTCGAGCGTGGTGTCCAGGCGCAGCCGCTCCGGTGCCAGGTAGAGCAGGTCGAGCTCGCCGGCCAGGAACTCCGCCTCGACCACCCGGCGCTCGTCGAAGTCCTGCGTGGAGTTCACGAACCCGGCGCGCACGCCCAGCGCCCGCAGCGCGTCCACCTGGTCCTGCATCAGCGCGATGAGCGGCGACACCACGACGCCCGTACCGGGCCTGACCAGGGACGGAAGCTGGTAGCACAGCGACTTGCCGCCACCGGTGGGCATGAGCACGACGGCGTCGCCGCCCGCCACCACATGCTCGACGACCGCTTCCTGCTCGCCCCGGAATTCCTCGTACCCGAAGACCCGGCGCAGCGTCGCCAGCGCCTCGCTCTCCGTCACTGACATGTCGGTGACACCATCCGTCCCGCCCATCGCCTCGTCCCCCACACTCACTCCTCGACCACTGCCTCCACGATAGGGGCCCCCGCGGACACCCCCGGACTTGTCCACAGGCCGGTCCTGTAACCCCCGGTCAACGACACGAAGTCGTTCACACGTACGCAGGAGACTCGTCCGTATCCGGCCGACGGTGTGCACGAACCGGCGAGACTGCCTCCTGTGGGAGCGATGAACGCCGCACCGAAGGCCTCCAAGCCCGCCTGGCCGGTCCCCCCTGAGGGCGGATGGACCGCTGATGACCTGGACCGCCTTCCGAACCTGCCGGCACATACCCAGCTGATCGACGCGAGTCTGGTCTTTCCGTGCCCGCACTCGGTTTTCCACGAGCGCGCGATGAGCTTCCTCGGCCGGGAACTCGACAGCGCCGCGCCGCCCGAGCTCGAGGCGCTCTGCAGGTTCACCGTCGACATCCACCGGCAGAACAGACCCGAACCGGACGTGGCCGTGGTACGGAGGGACGCCCTGGTCAGCCACGACCAGACCCGAGTCTCGGCGACGGCTGTCGTGCTGGTCGTCGAGGTCGTCGGACCGGATTCCGTCTCCCGGGACCGCGAGACCAAGCCGCTGAAGTACGCGCGGGCGAGGATCCCCCACTACTGGCGGGTGGAGAACGAGAACGGCCGCGCCGCGGTGCACTCGTTCGAACTGGAGCCCACCACCGGCGCCTACACCAGCACCGGCATCCACCGGGAGCGGATGAAGACGGTCGTCCCGTTCCCGGTGGATCTGGACCTGACGCGGATCAAGCCCCGCCTGGAAAAGGAGCAGTAGCCCACACACCGCTGCCCGGCGCCTCTCGCGGAGGTTCCGGGCAGCCGGGTGTGGTGCGGAGCGCCTCAGCGCACGAACACTCCCGCCTGGCTGGCCAGATCCAGGAAGTACTGCGGGGCCACGCCGAGGACCACCGTGACCGCCACGCCCACGCCAATCGCGGTCATCGTCAGCGGGGACGGCACCGCCACCGTCGGGCCCTCCGGATGGGGATCGCTGAAGAACATGAGCACGATGACGCGGATGTAGAAGAAGGCCGCGATCGCCGACGAGATCACACCGATCACGACCAGCGGCACCGCGCCGCCCTCGGCCGCCGCCTTGAACACCGCGAACTTCCCGGCGAAGCCGGAGGTCAGCGGGATGCCCGCGAAGGCCAGCAGGAACACCGCGAACACGGCCGCCACCAGCGGGGAACGCCGGCCCAGCCCCGCCCACTTGGACAGGTGCGTCGCCTCGCCGCCCGCGTCGCGCACCAGCGTGACCACGGCGAACGCGCCGATCGTCACGAAGGAGTACGCGGCCAGGTAGAACAGCACGGACGAGACGCCGTCCTTCGAGGTCGCGATGACACCGGCGAGGATGAAGCCCGCGTGCGCGATCGACGAGTACGCGAGCAGCCGCTTGATGTCGGTCTGCGTGATCGCGACGATCGCACCGCCCAGCATGGTGACGATCGCGACCCCCCACATGACCGGCCGCCAGTCCCACCGCATGCCCGGCAGCACGACGTACAGCAGCCGCAGCAGCGCGCCGAAGGCCGCCACCTTGGTCGCCGCCGCCATGAACCCGGTGACCGGGGTCGGAGCGCCCTGGTAGACGTCCGGCGTCCACATGTGGAACGGAATCGCGCCCACCTTGAACAGCAGGCCCATCACGATCATCGCGGCGCCGATGAGCAGCAGCGCGTCGTTGTCCATGGTGTTGGCGAGCGCCGGGTCGACGTTCGGCACGTTGCCGTCGACGACCTGCGCGATCCTGGCGTACGACACCGAGCCCGCGTACCCGTACAGCAGCGCGATGCCGAACAGGGTGAACGCGGAGGCGAAGGCGCCCAGCAGGAAGTACTTGACCGCGGCCTCCTGCGACATGAGCCGCTTGCGGCGGGCCAGCGCGCACAGGAGGTACAGCGGCAGGGAGAAGACCTCCAGGGCCACGAACAGGGTCAGCAGGTCGTTGGCCGAGGGGAACACCAGCATGCCGGCGACCGCGAAGAGGAGGAGCGGGAAGACCTCGGTGGTGGTGAAGCCGGCCTTGACCGCGGCCTTCTCGCTCTCGCTGCCCGGTACGGCCGCCGCCTGCGCGGCGAAGGAGTCGACGCGGTTGCCGTGCGCCGCCGGATCCAGTCGCCGCTCGGCGAAGGTGAACAGGGCGACCAGGCTCGCCAGCAGGATCGTGCCCTGGAGGAAGAGCGAGGGTCCGTCGACGGAGATGGCCCCCATGGCCGCGATGTGCGCCTTGGTGGTGCCGTATCCGTCCGCCGCGAGCGCGACGACCGCGGCGAACGCGGCGGCGAGCGCGACGACGGACACGAACACCTGCGCGTAGTAGCGCGACCTGCGCGGGACGAACGCCTCGATGAGCATTCCGACGATCGCCGCGCCCACGACGATCAGGGTGGGCGACAACTGCCCGTATTCGATCTTCGGCGCCTCGATCTTCGAGATCGGGTCGGCCGCGGTTGTCCACAGGCTGTGGACGGCTGCTCCGCTCACTTGGCCGCCTCCACTGCGGGCTTCGGGTCGGTCTTGTGTACGTCGGACATGGTCTGCTGGACCGCCGGGTTGACGATGTCCGTGACGGGCTTCGGATAGACGCCCAGGAAGATCAGCAGCACCACCAGCGGGGCCACGACCACCAGCTCCCGCACCCGCAGGTCCGGCATCGCCGAGACCTCCGGCTTCACGGGGCCGGTCATCGTCCGCTGGTACAGGACGAGCGTGTACAGCGCGGCGAGCACGATGCCGAAGGTGGCGACGATGCCGATCGCCGGGTAGCGCGTGAACGTGCCGACCAGGACCAGGAACTCACTGACGAAGGGCGCCAGTCCCGGCAGGGACAGGGTGGCGAGGCTGCCGATCAGGAACGTGCCGGCGAGCACCGGAGCGACCTTCTGCACACCGCCGTAGTCGGAGATGAGCCGGGAGCCGCGCCGGGAGATCAGGAAGCCGGCGATCAGCATGAGCACGGCCGTCGACAGGCCGTGGTTGACCATGTAGAGCGTCGCTCCGGACTGGCCCTGGCTGGTCATCGCGAAGATGCCCATGATGATGAAGCCGAAGTGCGAGATCGACGCGTACGCGATCAGGCGCTTGATGTCCCGCTGGCCCACCGCGAGCAGCGCCCCGTAGATGATGCTGATCAGGGCGAGGACGAGGATGGCCGGCGTGGCCCACTTGCTCGCCTCCGGGAACAGCTGGAGGCAGAAGCGGAGCATCGCGAAGGTGCCCACCTTGTCGACGACCGCGGTGATGAGGACGGCGACCGGCGCGGTCGACTCCTGCATCGCGTTGGGCAGCCAGGTGTGCAGCGGCCACAGCGGCGCCTTCACCGCGAAGGCGAAGAAGAAGCCGAGGAACAGCCAGCGTTCGACGTCGGTCGCCATGTGCAGCGAGCCGTTGGCGCGGGCCTGCGCGATCTCGGTGAGCGAGAAGCTCCCGGCGACCACGTACAGCCCGATCACCGCGGCCAGCATGATCAGACCGCCGGTCAGGTTGTAGAGCAGGAACTTCACCGCCGCGTACGACCGCTGGGTCGACGCCGCCTCCTCGCCGTGCTCGTGGGCACGGTCCCCGAAGCCGCCGATGAGGAAGTACATCGGGATCAGCATGGCTTCGAAGAAGATGTAGAAGAGGAAGACGTCGGTGGCCTCGAAGGAGATGATCACCATCGCCTCGACGGCCAGGATCAGCGCGAAGAAGCCCTGTGTCGGCCGCCAGCGGCGGCTTCCGGTCTCCAGCGGGTCGGCGTCGTGCCAGCCGGCCAGGATCACGAACGGGATGAGCAGGGCGGTCAGCCCGACCAGCGCCACCCCGATGCCGTCGACGCCCAGTTCGTACCTGACGCCGAAGGACGCGATCCAGGAGTGGGACTCGGTGAGCTGGTAACGGGCGCCGCCCGCGTCGAAGCGGACCAGGACGGTGACGGCCAGCGCGAGCGTGGCCAGCGAGGCGACCAGCGCGAGCCACTTCGCGGCGGTGCGCCGGGCGGCCGGCACGGCGGCCGTGGCGATGGCCCCGAGTGCCGGGAGCACCGCCGTCGCTGTCAGCAGAGGAAAGGACATCGGTATCAGACCGCCCTCATCAGCAGGGTCGCGGCGACCAGCAGTGCCGCACCGCCGAACATCGAGACCGCGTAGGAGCGCGCGAAGCCGTTCTGCAGCCGGCGCATCCGCCCGGACAGGCCGCCGACCGAGGCCGCCGTGCCGTTGACGACTCCGTCGACCAGGGTGTGGTCGACGTAGACCAGGGACCGCGTGAGGTGCTCGCCGCCGCGGACCAGGACGATGTGGTTGAAGTCGTCCTGGAGCAGGTCCCGCCGGGCGGCCCGGGTGAGCAGCGAGCCGCGCGGTGCGACGGCCGGGACCGGCTTGCGGCCGTACTGGGCCCAGGCGATGGCCACGCCGACGATCAGGCACACCATCGTCGCGCCGGTGACCGTCCACGCGCTGAGCGGCGAGTTGCCCTCGCTGTGCCCGGTGACCGGCTCCAGCCAGTGCAGGAAGCGGTCGCCGATGCTGAAGAACGCGCCGCCCAGGACCGAGCCGACGGCCAGCACGATCATCGGGATCGTCATGGCCCTGGGAGACTCGTGCGGGTGCGGCTCGTTGCCGTTCTCGTCGGGCTGCCAGCGCTTCTCGCCGAAGAACGTCATCAGCATCACCCGCGTCATGTAGAACGCCGTGATGGCCGCGCCCAGCAGGGCCGCGCCGCCGAGGATCCAGCCCTCGGCGCCGCCCTTGGCGAAGGCCGCCTCGATGATCTTGTCCTTGGAGAAGAAGCCGGACAGGCCCGGGAAGCCGATGATGGCGAGGTAGCCGAGGCCGAAGGTGATGAAGGTGACCGGCATGTACGCGCGCAGCCCGCCGTACTTGCGCATGTCCACCTCGTCGTTCATGCCGTGCATGACCGAACCGGCGCCGAGGAACAGCCCGGCCTTGAAGAAGCCGTGCGTCACCAGGTGCATGATCGCGAAGACGTAGCCGATGGGGCCGAGGCCCGCGGCCAGCACCATGTAGCCGATCTGCGACATGGTCGAGCCGGCCAGCGCCTTCTTGATGTCGTCCTTCGCACAACCGACGATCGCACCGAACAGCAGCGTGACCGCGCCGACGACGGTGACCACCAGCTGCGCGTCGGGCGCCGCGTTGAAGATCGCCGCGGAGCGGACGATGAGGTAGACGCCCGCCGTCACCATGGTCGCGGCGTGGATGAGGGCCGAGACCGGGGTCGGGCCCTCCATCGCGTCCCCGAGCCAGGACTGCAGCGGCACCTGGGCGGACTTGCCGCACGCGGCGAGCAGCAGCATCAGCGCGATGGCGGTGAGCTTGCCCTCGGTGGCGCCGCCCACGAGACCGGGTTCGGCGTGGGTGCCGAGCAGCGGGCCGAAGGCGAAGGTCCCGAACGTCGCGAACATCAGCATGATCGCGATGGACAGGCCCATGTCGCCGACCCGGTTGACCAGGAAGGCCTTCTTCGCCGCGGTCGCCGCGCTGGGCTTGTGCTGCCAGAAGCCGATCAGCAGGTAGGAGGCGAGACCGACGCCCTCCCAGCCGACATACAGCAGCAGGTAGTTGTCGGCGAGGACGAGCACCAGCATCGCCGCGAGGAACAGGTTGAGGTAGCCGAAGAAGCGGCGGCGCCGCTCGTCGTGCTCCATGTACGCGACCGAGTACAGGTGGATCAGCGAGCCGACACCGGTGATCAGCAGGACGAACGTCATCGACAGCTGGTCGAGACGGAACGTGACGTCCGCCTGGAAGCCGGACACCGGGATCCAGCTGAACAGGTGCTGGGTGAGGGTCCGTTGGTCGGCGCTTCTGCCGAGCAGGTCGGCGAAGAGGACCAGGCCGATCACGAAGGAGACGGCCGCGAGCAGGGTGCCGAGCCAGTGGCCGACGGCGTCGAGCCGCCGACCGCCGACCAGGAGGACGGCCGCTCCGAGCAGGGGCGCCGCGATCAGCAGCGCAATCAGGTTCTCCACGATTCTTCCGACCCCTTACAGCTTCATCAGGCTGGCGTCGTCGACCGAGGCCGAGTGACGGGAACGGAACACCGACACGATGATCGCGAGCCCGACCACGACCTCCGCCGCGGCGACGACCATCGTGAAGAACGCGATGATCTGGCCGTCGAGGTTGCCGTGCATCCGCGAGAAGGTGACGAGCGCGAGGTTGCAGGCGTTCAGCATCAACTCGATGCACATGAAGACCACGATGGCGTTGCGCCGGATCAGCACGCCGGTGGCGCCGATCGTGAACAGCAGGGCGGCGAGATAGAGGTAGTTCACAGGGTTCACTTCGACGCCTCCTCGGGCCGCTTGAAGGCCGTCGGCTCGATCGCGGTGCGCTCCAGGCGTTCCGCGGCGCGCTGCTCCAGGGCCTTGAGGTCGTTGAGTGCCTCGGCCGAGACGTCACGGATCTGCCCGCGCTCGCGCAGCGTCTTGCTGACGGTGAGCTCGGACGGGGTGCCGTCGGGCAGCAGTCCGGCGATGTCCACGGCGTTGTGCCGGGCGTAGACGCCGGGCGCCGGCAGCGGCGGTACGTGCCGTCCCTCGCGCACGCGCTGCTCGGCCAGCTCGCGCTGGGTCCTGGCCCGCTCGGTGCGCTCCCGGTGGGTGAGCACCATGGCGCCGACGGTGGCCGTGATCAGCAGCGCGCCGGTGAGTTCGAAGGCGAAGACGTAGCGGGTGAACAGGAGGGAGGCCAGGCCCTCCACGTTGCCGCCCGCGTTGGCCTTGCCGGTGCCGTTGAACTCCTTCAGGGAGGCGTTGGCGATGCCCGCGATCAGCAGGATGCCGAAGCCGAGCCCGCACAGCAGAGCCAGCCAGCGCTGGCCCTTGATGGTCTCCTTCAGGGAGTCCGCCGCGGTCACGCCGACGAGCATCACCACGAACAGGAACAGCATCATGATCGCGCCGGTGTAGACGACGATCTGCACGATGCCCAGGAAGTAGGCGCCGTTGGTGAGGTAGAAGATCGCCAGGACGATCATGGTGGCGGCCAGGCACAGCGCGCTGTGCACGGCCCTCTTCATGAAGACGGTGCACAGGGCGCCGAGCACCGCGACGGTGC
Organism: Streptomyces sp. NPDC004721; assembly: GCF_053601495.1. Classification (NCBI taxonomy): domain Bacteria; kingdom Bacillati; phylum Actinomycetota; class Actinomycetes; order Kitasatosporales; family Streptomycetaceae; genus Streptomyces; species Streptomyces sp. NPDC004721. The sequence goes on along the minus strand of NZ_JBSGBZ010000005.1, from coordinate 134,531 downwards.
CGAGCACCCAGAACTGGAAGGCCTCTCCGGTGGAGGTGGAGTAGGCGGCGAGCTGCGCGCTCATGCGTCAGCCCCCTGTTCTTCCGCCGCGTCCGAAGGGCCTGCCATCTGGCCCTGTTCGCCCTTGGAGACCGCGACCTGGCGCACCGTGCCGGGCGCGGCCTCCGTCACCAGGCCCCGGTAGTAGTCGTGCTCGTCCGTCCCCGGGTAGATGGCGTGCGGTGTGTCGACCATGCCCTCTTCGAGACCGGCGAGCAGCTGCTCCTTGGTGTAGATGAGGTTGGCGCGGCTGGAGTCGGCCAGTTCGAACTCGTTGGTCATCGTCAGCGCGCGCGTGGGACACGCCTCGATGCACAGGCCGCACAGGATGCAGCGGGCGTAGTTGATCTGGTAGACGCGGCCGTACCGCTCGCCCGGCGAGTAGCGCTCCTCGTCGGTGTTGTCGGCGCCCTCCACGTAGATGGCGTCGGCGGGGCAGGCCCAGGCGCACAGCTCGCAGCCGACGCACTTCTCCAGGCCGTCCGGATGGCGGTTGAGCTGGTGCCGTCCGTGGAAGCGCGGAGCCGTGGTCTTCTGCTGCTCCGGGTACTGCTCGGTCAGCCGCTTCTTGAACATGGCCTTGAAGGTCACGCCGAAGCCGGCGACGGGGTTCAGGAAACCGGGTTTGGTCTCCTTGGGCTCCTCAGCCATCGGACGCCTCCTTTCCATCCAGAGGTCCGTCACTGGCAGTGTCCGACCCGCCACTGACAATCAACTCCCGCTCGCGGCGCGAGCGGCGCCGCGGCACCGGCGGCAGCTCCTGCCCCGGCAGCGGCGGTACGGGGAATCCGCCGGCCATCGCGTCGAAGGCGGCCGGCTCGGCCTCGGGCTGCTCGGCGGTCTTCGTCCGCTGACGGAACATGTCGGCGACGAAGGACAGGACCAGCACCGTCAGTACGGCACCGACGACATAGAGGGCGATGTCGGCGAAGCCGTAGTTCTCGTTGCGCAGGACCCGGACGGTCGCGACGAGCATCAGCCAGACCACGGAGACCGGGATGAGGACCTTCCAGCCGAGCTTCATCAGCTGGTCGTAGCGGACCCGCGGGAGCGTGCCGCGCAGCCAGATGAAGAAGAACAGCAACAGCTGGACCTTGATCACGAACCAGAGCAGCGGCCACCAGCCGTGGTTGGCGCCCTCCCAGAAGGTGCTGATCGGCCAGGGGGCCCGCCAGCCGCCCAGGAAGAGCGTGGTCGACACCGCGGAGACCGTCACCATGTTCACGTACTCGGCGAGCATGAACATCGCGAACTTGATCGACGAGTACTCGGTGTTGAAGCCGCCGACCAGGTCGCCCTCGGACTCCGGCATGTCGAACGGCGCGCGGTTGGTCTCCCCGACCATCGTGACGATGTAGAGGATGAAGGAGACCGGCAGCAGCAGGATGTACCAGCGGTCGTGCTGCTGCTCGACGATCGTCGACGTCGACATCGAGCCCGAGTACAGGAAGACCGAGGCGAACGCGGCGCCCATGGCGATCTCGTAGGAGATCATCTGCGCGCAGGACCGCAGTCCGCCCAGGAGCGGGTAGGTCGATCCGGAGCTCCAGCCCGCCAGCACGATGCCGTAGATGCCGACGGAGGCGACCGCGAGGATGTAGAGCATCGCGATCGGCAGGTCGGTCAGTTGCATCGCGGTGCGGTGGCCGAAGATCGAGATCTCGTTGTTCGCCGGTCCGAAGGGGATCACGGCGATCGCCATGAAGGCCGGGATGGCCGCGACGATCGGCGCGAGGACGTAGACCACCTTGTCCGCGCGCTTGACGACGACGTCCTCCTTGAGCATGAGCTTCACGCCGTCGGCGAGCGACTGGAGCATGCCCCAGGGCCCATTCCGGTTGGGGCCGACGCGCAGCTGCATCCAGGCGACGACCTTGCGCTCCCAGACGATGGAGAACAGCACCGTCACCATCAGGAAGGCGAAGCAGAACACCGCCTTGACGACGACCAGCCACCAGGGATCGGTGCCGAACATCGACAGGTTCTCAGCGGCGAGGTACGGACTCATGCCTCCACCTCCTTGGGGGCCTCGGTCGAGGACGTCGCCGGGCCGATGCGGACGAGGGAGCCGGGCAGCGCCCCGGTGTCGGAGGCGACGCCCCCGCCGACGGAGTTCAGCGGGAGCCACACCACCCGGTCGGGCATCTCGGTGATCTCCAGCGGGAGTTCGACCGTGCCGGCGGGACCGGTCACGGCGAGCGCGGCGGAGTCCGCGACGCCCGCCTCGGCGGCCGTGGCGGCCGACACGCGTGCGCGTGCGGCGTGCCGGGTCCCGGCCAGCGCCTCGTCGCCCTCCTGCAGGACACCCTGGTCGAGCAGCAGCCGGTGACCCGCGAGCAGAGCCTCCCCGGCGGCCGGGCGCGGCGTCGCGCCCGCGCTGTGCACCGGGTCGTCGGCGCGCGGTCCGGTCCAGGCACCCAGCCGGTCCAGTTCCGCGCGCACGGTCCGCAGGTCCGGCAGGCCCAGGTGGACGTCCATGGCGTCGGCCAGCATCTGCAGCACGCGCGCGTCGGTGGGCGACAGGGTGCGCGTCATCTGCTCCGGCTTGAGCGCGGCCTCGAAGAAGCGGACCCTGCCCTCCCAGTTGAGGAAGGTGCCGGCCTTCTCGGCGACGGCGGCGACGGGCAGGACGACGTCCGCGTGTTCGGTGACCTCGCTGGGCCGCAGCTCGAGCGACACCACGAAACCCGCCTCGGAGAGGGCCGCACGCGCGCGTGCCGGATCGGGCAGGTCGGCGACCTCCACTCCGGCGACGAGCAGGGCCTGGAGCTGGCCCGCGGCCACGGCCTCGACGATCTGCCCGGTGTCGCGGCCGTAGCGGTGCGGGAGTTCGGCGACGCCCCAGAGCGCGGCGACCTCCTCCCGCGCACGCGGGTCGGTGGCCGGACGCCCGCCCGGCAGCAGCGACGGCAGCGCGCCGGCCTCGACGGCACCGCGCTCACCGGCCCGGCGCGGGATCCACACCAGCTGTGCGCCGGTCGCGGCGGCGGCCCGTACGGCGGCGGTCGGGCCGCCGGCCACCCCGGCGAGCCGCTCGCCGACGACGATGACCGAGCCCTCGGCCCGCAGGGCCTCGGCGGCCCGGGTGCCGTCGTCCTCCAGTCCGACGCCGCCCGCCAGCGCGTCCAGCCACTCGTTCTCGGTGCCCGGCGCGGCCGGCAGCAGGGTGCCGCCCGCCTTCTCCAGGCCCCGCGTGGCGTGCGTGGCCAGTGCGAACACCTTCTGCCCGTGCTTGCGCCAGGCCTTGCGCAGCCGGAGGAAGACGCCGGGTGCCTCCTCCTCGGACTCGAACCCGACGAGCAGCACGGCGGGCGCCTTCTCCAGCGCGGTGTACGTGACACCGCTGCCGTCGAGGTCCCGGCCGCGGCCGGCGATCCGGGAGGCGAGGAAGTCGGCCTCCTCGGCGCTGTGCACGCGCGCGCGGAAGTCGATGTCGTTGGTGTCCAGCGCCACGCGCGCGAACTTGCAGTAGGCGTAGGCGTCCTCGACGGTGAGCCGACCGCCGGTGAGGACACCGGTCCGCCCGCGGGAGGCGAGCAGGCCCTGGGCGGCGATCTCCAGTGCCTCCGGCCAGGACGCCGACACCAGCTCGCCCTCGGGGTTGCGCACCAGGGGCGTGGTCAGCCGGTCCTTCATCTGCGCGTACCGGAACGCGAAGCGCCCCTTGTCGCAGATCCACTCCTCGTTGACCTCGGGGTCGTTGGCGGCGAGCCGCCGCATGACCTTGCCGCGCCGGTGGTCGGTGCGGGTGGCGCAGCCGCCCGAGCAGTGCTCGCACACCGACGGCGAGGAGACCAGGTCGAACGGGCGGGAGCGGAAGCGGTACGCCGCCGAGGTGAGCGCCCCGACGGGGCAGATCTGGATGGTGTTGCCGGAGAAGTACGACTCGAAGGGGTCGCCCTCGCCGGTGCCGACCTGCTGGAGCGCGCCCCGCTCGATCAGCTCGATCATCGGGTCGCCGGCGACCTGGTTGGAGAACCGGGTGCAGCGGGCGCACAGCACGCACCGCTCCCGGTCGAGCAGCACCTGTGTGGAGATCGGCACGGGCTTCTCGTAGGTCCGCTTCCTGCCCTCGAAGCGGGATTCGGCGTTGCCGTGCGACATGGCCTGGTTCTGCAGCGGGCACTCGCCGCCCTTGTCGCAGACCGGGCAGTCCAGCGGGTGGTTGATGAGCAGCAGCTCCATCACACCGTGCTGGGCCTTCTCGGCGACCGGCGAGGTGAGCTGGGTCTTGACGACCATCCCGTCCGTGCAGGTGATCGTGCAGGAGGCCATCGGCTTGCGCTGGCCCTCGACCTCGACGATGCACTGGCGGCAGGCGCCGGCCGGGTCGAGGAGGGGGTGGTCGCAGAACCGGGGGATCTCGATGCCGAGCTCTTCGGCGGCCCGGATGACCAGGGTGCCCTTGGGCACGCTGATCTCGGCCCCGTCGATCGTCAGCGTCACGAGATCTTCCGGCGGGACCGCCGCCTCTCCCCCGCCCGCGGGAGCGTTGGTGGTCACGGTCATGGGTTCACCTCCGTGCGATCGGCCCAGGCCGTGGACTTGGCCGGGTCGAAGGGGCAGCCCCGGCCCGTGATGTGCTGCTCGTACTCCTCGCGGAAGAACTTCAGGGAGGAGAAGATCGGGGAAGCGGCACCGTCACCGAGGGCGCAGAAGGACTTGCCGTTGATGTTGTCGGCGATGTCGTTCAGCTTGTCGAGGTCGGACATGACGCCCTTGCCGGCCTCGATGTCCCGCATCAACTGCACCAGCCAGTACGTTCCTTCACGGCACGGCGTGCACTTGCCGCAGGACTCGTGGGCATAGAACTCGGTCCACCGGGTCACCGCCCGCACCACGCAGGTCGTCTCGTCGAAGCACTGGAGGGCCTTGGTGCCGAGCATCGAGCCCGCGGCGCCCACGCCCTCGTAGTCGAGCGGCACGTCGAGGTGCTCGTCGGTGAACATCGGCGTCGAGGAGCCGCCCGGCGTCCAGAACTTCAGCCGGTGCCCGGGGCGCATGCCGCCGCTCATGTCGAGCAGCTGACGCAGCGTGATGCCGAGCGGGGCCTCGTACTGGCCGGGGTTGGCGACATGGCCGCTGAGCGAGTACAGCGTGAAGCCGGGGGACTTCTCGCTGCCCATCGACCGGAACCAGTCCTTGCCGTTGTGCAGGATCGCGGGAACCGACGCGATGGACTCGACGTTGTTCACCACAGTCGGGCACGCGTAGAGGCCCGCGACGGCGGGGAAGGGAGGACGCAGCCGCGGTTGACCACGGCGGCCTTCGAGCGAGTCCAGCAGCGCGGTCTCCTCACCGCAGATGTACGCGCCGGCGCCGGCGTGCACGGTGAGGTCGAGGTCGAGGCCGCTGCCCAGGATGTTCTCGCCGAGGTAGCCGGCCGCGTAGGCCTCGCGCACGGCCTCGTGCAACCGCCGCAGTACGGGGACGACTTCACCCCGCAGATAGATGAAGGCATGCGACGACCTGATGGCGTAGCACGCGATGACGATGCCCTCGATGAGGCTGTGCGGGTTCGCGAAGAGGAGCGGGATGTCCTTGCAGGTCCCGGGCTCCGATTCGTCGGCGTTGACAACAAGATAGTGCGGCTTGCCGTCGCCCTGGGGAATGAACTGCCACTTCATTCCCGTGGGGAACCCCGCGCCGCCGCGGCCGCGCAGACCGGAGTCCTTGACGTACGCGATCACGTCGTCCGGCGACATGGCGAGCGCCTTGCGGAGTCCCTCGTACCCCTCGTGCCTCCGGTACACGTCCAGCGTCCAGGACCTGTCCTCGTCCCAGAAGGCCGACAGCACGGGTACGAGAAGCTTCTCGGGGCTGCTCTCGTCGATTTCCGGTGCCAAGGTCATCCCTCCCCCTCCTCTCCGACGTCTCCGACGGGTCCCTGCGGATGGGACGGATCGGAGGCCGATGTGGCCTGCGGCGCGTCGTGCGAGCTCAGGTGCTCGGCCGGCGACGGCTGGTGCACGGCCGCGTCCTGCGGTCCGCCGTCGCGCGGGTGGACCACGCGCGCGGGTGCGGCCTCCCCCTTGGCCAGGCGGAGGCCCACCAGCGAGGCGGGTCCCGCGCTGCCGCCGGCCTCCGTCGCCCCTTCGCGCTCGTCGGGGAAGCCCGCCAGGATCCGGGCGGTCTCCTTGAACGTGCACAGGGGCGCGCCGCGCGTGGGCGTCACCGGCCGTCCCGCGCGCAGGTCGTCGACCATGCGCTTGACGCTCGCCGGGTTCTGGTTGTCGAAGAACTCCCAGTTGACCATCACGACCGGCGCGTAGTCGCAGGCCGCGTTGCACTCGATGTGCTCCAGCGTGACCTTGCCGTCGTCGGTGGTCTCGCCGTTGCCGACGCCGAGGTGCTCCTGGAGAGCCTCGAAGATGGCGTCGCCGCCCATCACGGCGCACAGGGTGTTGGTGCAGACGCCCACCTGGTAGTCACCCGACGGCTTGCGCCGGTACATGGTGTAGAAGGTGGCGACCGCGGTGACCTCGGCCGTGGTCAGGCCGAGCACGTCCGCGCAGAACCGCATTCCGGTGCGCGTGACGTGGCCCTCCTCCGACTGCACCAGGTGCAGCAGCGGAAGGAGAGCGGACCGGGAGTCCGGGTAGCGGGCGATGATCTCGCGCGCGTCCCGCTCGAGCCGGGTGCGGACGTCGTCCGGGTAGTCGGGCGCGGGCAGTTCGGGCATGCCCAGGCTGACGCCCTGCTCCGAAGAACTGGTGGTCACCGGTCGACGCCTCCCATCACGGGGTCGATGGACGCGACGGCGACGATGACGTCGGCGACCTGGCCGCCCTCGCACATCGCCGCCATCGCCTGAAGGTTGGTGAAGGACGGGTCCCGGAAGTGGACCCGGTACGGGCGGGTGCCTCCGTCGGAGACGACGTGCACCCCGAGTTCGCCCTTGGGCGACTCGACCGCCGCGTACGCCTGCCCCGGCGGGACGCGGAAGCCCTCGGTGACCAGCTTGAAGTGGTGGATCAGGGCCTCCATGGAGGTGCCCATGATCTTCTTGATGTGGTCGAGGGAGTTGCCGAGTCCGTCCGGTCCCAGGGCGAGCTGCGCGGGCCAGGCGATCTTCTTGTCGGCGACCATGACCGGGCCCGGCTCCAGCCGGTCCAGGCACTGCTCGACGATCCTGAGCGACTGGCGCATCTCCTCCAGGCGGATCAGGAAGCGGCCGTAGGAGTCGCAGGTGTCGGCGGTCGGGATGTCGAAGTCGTACGTCTCGTAGCCGCAGTAGGGCTGCGTCTTGCGCAGGTCGTGCGGCAGGCCGGTGGAACGCAGGATCGGGCCGGTGGCGCCGAGGGCCATGCAGCCGGCCAGGTCGAGGTAGCCGACGTCCTGCATACGGGCCTTGAAGATGGGGTTCCCGGTGGCGAGCTTGTCGTACTCCGGGAGGTTCTTCGTCATCTTCTTCACGAACTCGCGGATCTGGTCCACCGCGCCGGGCGGCAGGTCCTGGGCGAGTCCGCCGGGCCGGATGTACGCGTGGTTCATCCGCAGGCCCGTGATGAGCTCGTAGAGGTCGAGAATCATTTCACGATCACGGAATCCGTAGATCATGATCGTGGTGGCGCCCAGTTCCATACCGCCGGTGGCGATGCACACCAGGTGGGAGGAGAGCCGGTTCAGCTCCATCAGGAGTACCCGGATGATCTTGGCGCGCTCGGTGATCTGGTCCTCGATGCCGAGGAGTTTCTCGACGGCGAGGCAGTAGGCGGTCTCGTTGAAGAAGGACGTCAGGTAGTCCATGCGCGTGACGAAGGTGGTGCCCTGCGTCCACGTGCGGTATTCGAGGTTCTTCTCGATGCCGGTGTGCAGATAGCCGATGCCGCAGCGGGCCTCGGTGACCGTCTCGCCGTCGATCTCCAGGATCAGCCGGAGCACGCCGTGGGTGGACGGGTGCTGGGGGCCCATGTTGACGACGATGCGCTCGTCGTCGGCGCGGGCCGCGGACCGGGCGACCTCGTCCCAGTCGCCACCGGTGACCGTGTAGACCGTGCCCTCGGTGGTCTCGCGCGCGGAGGCCGACGACGGGGTGTGCGTGCTCATGAGTACGACCTCCGCTGGTCCGGAGCCGGGATCTGGGCGCCCTTGTACTCGACGGGGATGCCGCCGAGGGGGTAGTCCTTGCGCTGCGGATGGCCCTGCCAGTCGTCCGGCATCATGATCCGCGTCAGGGCCGGGTGGCCGTCGAAGACGATCCCGAAGAAGTCGTACGTCTCGCGCTCGTGCCAGTCGTTGGTCGGGTAGACGGGGACCAGCGACGGGATGTGCGGGTCGGCGTCGGGGGCGCTGACCTCCAGGCGGACCAGCCGGTTGTGGGTGATCGAGCGCAGGTGGTACACGGCGTGCAGCTCGCGGCCCTTGTCGTGCGGGTAGTGGACACCGCTGACGCCGGTGCACAACTCGAAGCGCAGGGCGGGGTCGTCGCGCAGGGTGCGGGCGACGCGCACCAGGTGCTCGCGTTCGATGTGGAAGGTCAGTTCGCCGCGGTCGACGACCGTCTTCTCGATCGCGTTCTCCGGGAGGAGGCCCTGCTCCTCCAGCGCGCCCTCGAGTTCGTCGGCGATCTCGTCGAAGCATCCGCCCGGGCCGCCGTAGGGACGGCTCGCCGGTCCCGGGAGCCGGACCGAGCGGACCAGGCCGCCGTATCCGGAGGTGTCGCCGCCGTTGTTGGCCCCGAACATGCCGCGCTGGACGCGGATCTCCTCGCCGCCCTGGCCGCGCTGGCCGGGGAGGTTGTCGGCGGACAGGTCCTTCTCGGGGTTCACCCCGTTCGCGGACCCGTTGACGTCCTTGCCGTGTCCGTCGCTCATCGCAGCAGCCCCTTCATCTCGATCGTGGGCAGGGCCTTGAGCGCGGCCTCCTCCGCCTCGCGGGCGGCCTCCTCGGCGTTCACGCCGAGCTTGGTGGACTGGATCTTCTGGTGCAGCTTGAGGATCGCGTCCATCAACATCTCGGGCCGCGGCGGACAGCCCGGCAGGTAGATGTCGACCGGGACGATGTGGTCGACGCCCTGGACGATCGCGTAGTTGTTGAACATGCCGCCCGAGGAGGCGCACACGCCCATCGAGATCACCCACTTGGGGTTGGGCATCTGGTCGTAGACCTGCCGGAGGACCGGCGCCATCTTCTGGCTGACCCGGCCGGCCACGATCATCAGGTCCGCCTGACGGGGCGAACCGCGGAAGACCTCCATGCCGAAGCGCGCCAGGTCGTAGCGGCCGGCGCCGGTGGTCATCATCTCGATCGCGCAGCAGGCGAGGCCGAAGGTGGCCGGAAAGACGGACGCCTTGCGCACCCAGCCCGCGGCCTGCTCGACGGTGGTCAGCAGGAAGCCGCTCGGCAGCTTTTCTTCGAGTCCCATGTCGTTAAAGGCCCCTCAGTCCCATTCCAGGCCGCCGCGCCGCCATACGTACGCGTACGCGACGAAGACGGTGAGCACGAAGAGCAGCATCTCCACGAGCCCGAAAACACCCAGGGCGTCGAAGCTGACGGCCCACGGGTAGAGGAAGACGATCTCGATGTCGAAGACGATGAAGAGCATCGCCGTCAGGTAGTACTTGATGGGAAAGCGCCCGCCGCCGGCCGGCGTGGGGGTCGGCTCGATACCGCACTCGTATGCCTCGAGTTTGGCGCGGTTGTACCGCTTCGGTCCGATCAGCGTGGCCATGACCACGGAGAAGATCGCAAAGCCTGCCCCGAGGGCTCCCAGTACGAGGATGGGCGCATATGCGTTCACCGCTCCTCGCTCCTCTCAGTCGGCACTGACTGCTGGCGGTCGCTGGGCCCACGGCTGCCTCACCCGTCCCCCTGTTCCCGGCTCGTCCGGCCAAGATCGAGAACATGTGAAGCAGGTCACAAGCCCAACTGCCTCGCATCTTATGCCCGACGCTCTGTGATCTGCGACACGGGGTATTGCATGAGCTTTGTGATCTCCACCACCTGACGAACGATCATCAAGTCGGATGAGCGGTGATCTTCGCACGCGAAGCACCTGTGTGATCACTACTGGTCACATTTTACCTCGTAATTGCAGGTCGGAGGGGGTGTGCACTATCAGATACCCGGCGTCTGACGCAAAGTGGCGAACAATGTCAAGACCTTGATATGGGCCTGCTTTTCACACATCAGAGGGACGGCGACGCGAGATGTGGACGCGTTCACCCGTTCACAAGCCGGATGTGCGATCGGAGAGGCTTCTCGGGCGCAGTTTCACCAATGGGACTCAAGTGACAAATGGGACCAGTGAGTCCATCGCACGGACGGGCCGCGACATGGTGACCGTTCCGTGACCTCCGTCACGTTCATGAGAGGAGCCTGAGAGTCGGGCTTGGCCAATGATCCGCACGGATGGTAGGCCGAGGGCAATTCGGGCGTAACAGCGAAAGACCATGATCAAAGGCATGATCGCGCGCGCCCGCAATGTCCGTTACGGCGTCAATAAGGAAACTCGGCCCTGGGATTTGGCCGCCTCGTTGAGCAAATGTGGCGCACCACACGTTCCTTGAAGATATGAAGGAGCCCCTGGTACCGGTTGTTCCCATGTCCCACACCGCTCACATACGCAGCCACCGGAAGCCACGCCGTAGCGCGTCGAGAGTCGCGATGCGGGCCGGAGTTGCCGGCGGCGTCCTCGGCACCCTGGCAGTGGCCGGCACGTCGGCCTCGTCGGCCAACGCCGCCGAGCCGGTGACCCAGACCCTCGAACTGCCCACGCTGACCTCCGACCTGGCCGCCCAGGTGGCCCAGTCGGCGGAGGCCACGGAGCAGGCCGCCGCCAACTACCGGCTGGGCGCCGAGCGCGACGCGGCCGCCGCAAATGCCGCCAAGCAGGCCAAGGCGGACCTGGCCGACGCCAAGAAGAAGGCAGAGGCCGCCCGCAAGAAGGCAGAGGCCGCCCGGAAGAAGGCCGCCGACGCCGCCCGCAAGGCCGCCGCCGAGCGGGCCTCGCGCACGGCCGAGCGGCCCACGCTCACCGCCTCGGCGAGCGTCGGCGGCACCTCCACGAGCGTGTCCGCGTCGACCGGTTCGGCCGCGTCGGTGGTCTCGTTCGTCAAGTCCCAGGTCGGCAAGGCCTACGTCTCCGGCGCCACCGGCCCGTCCGCCTACGACTGCTCCGGACTGGTGCAGACCGCCTTCAAGCAGGTCGGCATCAGCCTGCCTCGCGTCTCCCAGGACCAGTCGACCGCCGGCACTCAGGTGTCGCTGTCCAACCTCCAGCCCGGCGACATCCTCTACTGGGGCGGCGCGGGCAGCGCGTACCACGTGGGTATCTACGTCGGTAACGGTATGTTCGTCGGTGCGCAGAACCCGTCCACGGGCGTCGTCGAGCGTCCGCTGTCCTACGACCCGCCGTCCGGCGCGGTCCGGGTGCTCTGAGGACGCCCGCGGACAGCCGTAACGGACTGAAGGGCCGCAGCCGCTCGGGGGCAGCGGCCCTTCCGTCGTTCCCGATTCGCCCGCTTCACCCCGTATGACACGGCCGGGGCCGGCTCGAAGGCGAGCCGGCCCCGACGTCGTGCCCGCGTGTGCTCACGCCTTCGGGGCCACCTTGCTCAGGCCGTTGATGATGCGGTCCATCGCGTCGCCGCCCGTCGGGTCGGTGAGGTTGGCCAGGAGCTTGAGGGTGAACTTCATCAGCACCGGGTGGGTCAGCCCGCGCTGGGCGGCGATCTGCATGACCTTCGGGTTGCCGATGAGCTTCACGAAGGCGCGGCCCAGCGTGTAGTAGCCGCCGTAGGTGTCCTTCAGGACGCGCGGGTAGCGCCGCAGGGCGAGTTCGCGCTGCGCCGGGGTGGCCCGCGAGTGGGCCTGGACGATGACGTCGGCGGCGAGCTGGCCGGACTCCATCGCATAGGCGATGCCCTCGCCGTTGAAGGGGTTGACCAGACCGCCCGCGTCGCCGACGAGCAGCAGGCCCCGCGTGTAGTGGGGCTGGCGGTTGAAGGCCATGGGCAGGGCGGCGCCGCGGATCGGGCCGGTCATGTTGTCCGGGGTGTAGCCCCAGTCCTCGGGCATCGACGCGCACCAGGCCTTGAGCACCTCGCGCCAGTCCAGTTCCTTGAAGGAATCGGAGGTGTTGAGCACGCCCAGGCCGACGTTGGAGGTGCCGTCGCCCATGCCGAAGATCCAGCCGTAGCCGGGCAGCAGCCGGTCCTGGGGGCCGCGCCGGTCCCACAGCTCCAGCCAGGACTCCAGGTAGTCGTCGTCGTGGCGCGGGCTGGTGAAGTAGGTGCGCACCGCGACGCCCATCGGGCGGTCCTCGCGGCGGTGCAGGCCCATCGCCAGGGACAGCCGGGTGGAGTTGCCGTCGGCGGCGACGACGAGCGGCGCGTGGAAGGTGACCTCGCGCTTCTCCTCACCCAGTTTGGCCTTGACCCCGGTGATGCGGCCGGTGCGGTCGTCGACGAGCGGCGCGGACACGTTGCAGCGCTCGAACAGCCGCGCCCCCGCCTTCTGCGCCTGCCGGGCGAGCTGCTCGTCGAAGTCGTCGCGCTTGCGCACGAGTCCGTAGTCCGGGAAGGAGGCGAGGTCGGGCCAGTCGAGCTGGAGGCGGACGCCTCCGCCGATGATCCTCAGGCCCTTGTTGCGCAGCCAGCCGGCTTCCTCGGAGATGTCGATGCCCATCGCGACGAGTTGCTTGACGGCGCGCGGGGTGAGGCCGTCGCCGCAGACCTTCTCCCGCGGGAACTCGGTCTTCTCCAACAGGAGTACGTCGAGTCCGGCCCGGGCGAGGTGGTAGGCGGTGGTGGACCCGGCCGGCCCCGCGCCCACGACGATCACATCGGCGGTGTTCTCGGAGAGGGGCTCAGTCACGGTCACAGCGGGATCTCCCCAAGGTTCGGAATCTGCGTGCCGACCGGCACTGGACATGGGCAGTCTATGCAGGAGAATTGATCACCCGGCTGAAGGGCTGCCCCGTGAACCGAGCTCTCCCCGTCGTACGTCTGCGTGTGCCCACCGATGAGGACGCCGTGGCCTGGCACCGGATCTTCGCCGACCCGGACGTCATGGAGTTCCACGGCGGCAGTCCCGCGGAGCTTTCCGTCTACGAGGAACTCACCGCCCGTCAGCGGCGGCACGACGCCGAACGCGGCTTCTGCCTGTGGACGATGCTCGACGAGACCGGCCGCGTCATCGGCTTCACCGGCGCCCAGCCGTGGGAGCGGGACTGGGGCCCCACCGGCGAGATCGAGATCGGCTGGCGGCTCGGCCGCGAACACTGGGGCCGCGGATACGTCACGGCGGCGGCCCACATGACCCTGGAGCGGCTGCGCGCGACCGGCCTGACGAGCGTGGTGGCCATGGTCGACTCCCGCAACAAGCGCTCCATCGCGGTCACCGAGCGCCTCGGCATGCGGCTTGCGCAGACCTTCATGACGCCGGTGTCGCAGCGGCAGGGGCACTGCTACCGGCTGGAGCTGTGACCGCGACCGATTACCTTGTGTAATCGACTGTCACAGAAAGGCACTTGGCGCTTCCGGGTGGCACCCCTGGCCGGTTACCCTGCCAGTACCGCTGGGGGTGACGTCTGTGTTCATAACACCCAAGACACCCGAAGTACGCGTGCCGCGCCTGGTCGGGCTGATGGCCGTGGACGCGCGCGAGGCCGCCCGCGCCCAGGGCCTGTTCCTCAATGCGCCGGACCGCCCGGACTTCCATCTCGCAGTCGTCGACTACGTCGTCCGCCAGTACCCGCAGCCCGGTGCCGAGGTGCCACGGGACTCCATGGTGTACGTGTGGTTCGACTTCGGCACGGGCGAGGGCGGCGGAGGGGTCCGCGAGCCGCGCGTCCCGCGGCCGCCCACGGGCGGTCTCCAGCGCGAAGTCGACGAACCGGACGATCCGTACGCGGTCAGTCCCGTGTGACGGCCCGCGCGGCCGTCAGTCCTTGAAACCCCGGTGCAGGGACACGATCCCGCCGCTGAGATTGCGCCAGGCCACCTTCGACCAGCCGGCCGTGCGCAGCAGCCCGGCCAGCGCGGGCTGGTCGGGCCAGGCCCGGATGGACTCGGCGAGGTAGACGTACGCGTCCGGGTTGGAGGACACCGCGCGCGCCACGGGCGGCAGGGCGCGCATCAGGTACTCGGTGTAGACGGTGCGGAACGGCGCCCAGGTGGGGTGCGAGAACTCGCAGATGACCACGCGGCCGCCGGGCCGGGTCACCCGGTACATCTCGCTCAGGGCCGTCTCGGTGTCCTGCACGTTGCGCAGCCCGAAGGAGATGGTGACGGCGTCGAAGGTGTCGTCCTTGAACGGCAGCCGCGTCGCGTCGCCCGCCGTGAACGGCAGCCAGGCGTGCCGCTGCTTGCCGACCCGGAGCATCCCGAGCGAGAAGTCGCAGGGGACGACGTAGGCGCCGGCGCGAGTGAAGGGCAGCGAGGAGGTGGCCGTGCCGGCGGCGAGATCGAGGATCTTCTGCGCGGGCCGGGCGTCGACCGCCCTGGCGACCTCCTTCCGCCACCGCCGGTCCTGCCCCAGGGACAGCACGTCGTTGGTCAGGTCGTACCGTTCCGCCACGTCGTCGAACATCGAGGCGACGTCGTGCGGCTGCTTCTCCAGGGATGCGCGGGTCACCGGCCCATTGTGGCAGGCGGGGGTGGCGCTTGACGGAAGTGCCCCGGCGGCACGGCTTTCGATGGCAGGCTCGGAACGCGGTTCCCGGTCCGAGGGCAGGCGCTCTCCGGTCCGGGATCCCGCTGTGTTTGGCTTCCAGGACGGACATCACGAGGGCTGGTGCATGCGCAATGAGGAGTTTCCTGACGCCGGTGGCCGGGCTCACCTGCCTGTTCGCCCTGGCCGCCACGGGCTGCTCCTCGATGTCCGACGGCACCTCCGACGCGGCCCCCAAAGCCTCGGAGTCCAGCACCTCGTACGCCCCGTACGTGAGCGCGACGACGGCCACGGGCACCGACTCCGCGGGCTCGCCCGAGACGTACAACCTCGCCTTCGTCATCTCCGGCGGCAGTGACTGCACACCGCGGTGGGACGGCATGTCCGGGATGGACGACGCCGAGGTGAAGTCCCGGATCGGGAAGCTGAGGAAGTCCGGCGCCACGGTGCGCGTCTCCTTCGGCGGGGCCTCCGGCAAGGAGCTGGCGACGACCTGTGGGAACGCCTCCGCGCTGGCGGACGCGTACGGGAAGGCCCTGGACGCGGCGGGCTCGACCCAGGCCGACTTCGACATCGAGGGCCGCACGCTGACCGACTCCGCCTCCGTCGACCTGCGCTCGCGGGCGATCGCGCGGCTGCAGAAGCAGCGCCCCGGGCTGGAGGTGTCCTTCACCCTGCCCGTCATGCCGTCCGGGCTGGACTCCCACGGTCTGGCGCTGCTGGAGTCCGCGAACGTGCACGACGTGCAGGTCTCGACCGTCAACCTCATGACCATGAACTACGCCGAGTCCTACACCGGCGACATGGGCGACTACGCCCTCACCGCCGCGAAGGCCGCCCACACCCAGCTGCAGAAGGTCTTCGGGTTGTCGAACGCCGCCGCCTGGGAGGGCATGGCGCTCACCTCGATGATCGGCGCCAACGACATCCCAGGCGAGACCTTCACGCTCGAGGACGCGGCCCAGGTGCGGTCCTTCGCCGAGGAGAAGCGGATCGCCTGGGTCTCGATGTGGTCCACCTTCCGCGACCGGCAGTGCGAGAAGGGCGTCCCGTCCCGGGAGGACGCGGCGACCGACTGCAGCGGCGTAAGGCAGAAGCCGGGGGCGTTCGCCCGGGAGTTCGGCGGCTGAGGCGGGCGCTCGGCGGCCGAGGCGGGCGCTCGGCGGCCGAGGCGGGCGGCCTCAGCGTCTGCGGTGCACCAGGCGCCCCGCGCACACGGTGGCGAGGCAGGCGCCGCCGCCGTCGAAGACGGCGAGGTCGGCACGGCCGCCCTCCACCACCGCCGCCGGCCGGGGTCCGGCAAGGACGGCGACGTCGTTCCGGGCTGCGGCCTCCCGCAGTCCGGGCGCGTCCGCGTGCCCGGCGAGGACGGCCGTCGCGCCGAGCTTGAGAACCGCGTGCACACGCTCGCGCGGACTCGGCGCGTCGGGCAGCGGCCCTTCGTGGACGCGCGCGGGCCCGAGCACGCCCGGCCAGCGCCGCACGCGCGCGTGCGGAAACCGCCGCTCCAGCTCGGCGAGCGTCCCCACGGCCGCGACCCGGGCGCCCTCGACGGCGACCGCACCGCCCTCGACCGGTTCCGCGTCCCAGTCGGCGCGGACCTCGTCCGCCGCGTGAATCGTCAGCACCCGTACCTCAGTTGGGGGCGAGCAGCTTCAACTCGGGGTGGGCCGTCCCGCCCGCGATCGCCGTCGACGAGATGTGGGACATCACGCGGTCGTCGACCGGGTCGTTCGCCGGGTCGTCGTGGACGACGAGGTGCTCGTACGTCGTCGCCCGCTGCGCCGGAACCCGCCCCGCCTTCCGGATGAGCTCGATGATCTCCATCCGGTTGGAGCGGTGCTTGGCGCCGGCCGACGACACGACGTTCTCCTCGAGCATGATCGAGCCCAGGTCGTCGGCGCCGTAGTGCAGTGTCAGCTGGCCGACCTCCTTGCCCGTGGTCAGCCAGGAGCCCTGGATGTGCATCACGTTGTCGAGGAAGAGGCGCGCGATCGCGATCATCCGCAGGTACTCGAAGAGGGTGGCCTGCGTACGGCCCTTCAGGTGGTTGTTCTCCGGCTGGTAGGTGTACGGGATGAACGCCCGGAAGCCGCCGGTGCGGTCCTGCACGTCACGGATCATCCGCAGGTGCTCGATCCGCTCGGCGTTCGTCTCACCGGTACCCATGAGCATCGTCGAGGTGGACTCCACGCCCAGCCGGTGCGCGGCCTCCATGATCTCCAGCCAGCGCTCCCCGGACTCCTTCAGCGGGGCGATGGCCTTGCGCGGCCGCTCCGGCAGCAACTCGGCGCCGGCGCCGGCGAAGGAGTCCAGGCCGGCCTCGTGGATGCGCGTGATGGCCTCCTCCACCGACACACCAGAGATCCGCGCCATGTGGTCCACCTCGGAGGCACCCAGCGAGTGGATCACCAGCTGCGGGAAGGCCTCCTTGATGGCGCTGAAGTGCTTCTCGTAGTACTCGACGCCGTAGTCCGGGTGGTGGCCGCCCTGGAACATGATCTGCGTGCCGCCGAGTTCGACGGTCTCGGCGCAGCGCCGCAGGATGTCGTCGAGGTCGCGGGTCCACCCCTTCTCGACGTCCTTGGGGGCGGCGTAGAAGGCGCAGAACCTGCACGCGGTGACGCACACGTTCGTGTAGTTGATGTTGCGCTCGATGATGTACGTCGCGATGTGCTCGGTGCCCGCGTACTTGCGGCGGCGCACGGCGTCGGCGGCGGCGCCCAGCGCGTGCAGCGGCGCGTGGCGGTAGAGGTCGAGCGCTTCCTCGGGGGTGATCCGTCCGCCCGCGGCGGCACGGTCGAGGACGGCTGTGACATCAGGAGATGTGAGGTCGGCCTTCTCGGTCACCGGCGTCCCTTTCGCAGGATTCGTAAGGGGTTGTGGACAGACCGAACCAGCCTACGTCAGCCGTTTCGCGATGCTGACCTCAGGTTCCGTACGCGCCGATCAGGACCCCGGCGAACGCCCCCGCGATCAGAAACGGCCCGAACGGGATGGCCGTCTTGCGCCCGGCCCGCCGTACGACGACGAGGGCGCCGCCGTACAGCGCGCCGAACAGGAAACCGGCGAAGGTGCCCAGCAGGACGACGGGCCAGCCGTACCAGCCGAGGACGGCGCCCGCCCCGAGGGCCAGCTTCACGTCGCCGAACCCCATCCCGGCGGGGTTGACGAGGAACAGCACGAAGTAGCCGCCGCCGAGCGCGAGGGCGCCGTACAGCGCGGTCGGCCAGTGGCCGGCGTGCCCGGGGACCAGGGCGGCCAGGCCGAGGAGCGCGAGGGCGGCGCCCGCGAGGGGCAGGGTCAGCACGTCGGGCAGCCGCCGCACCCGGAAGTCGACCACCGCGAGCAGCACACCGACCGGCGCGAGCAGCAGCCAGACGGCGAGTTCGGGCCGGCCACCGGTGACGGCGGCGAGGGCTGCGCAGACGAGGGCGGTGGCAGCGGCTGCCGGCAGGGTGCGGGGGCCGTAGGAGGCGTGGGGGCGGGCGGGGGTGGTGGCCGGGGTGGTGGCCGGATCGGCGACGGGGGGTGCGGCCGGGGCACCCGCAGGGGTGGCGGCCGGATCGCCAGCCGGCGTGGCGGCCGGACTGCCGACGGGGGTGGCAGCCGAGTTACCGGCAGAGGTGGCGGCCGGGTCGTCGGCGGGCGTGGCGGCCGACTCGCCAACGGATGCGGCAGCCGGGTTACCGGCAGAGGTGGCGGCCGAGTTACTGGCGGGGGTCGCGGCCGGGGCACCCGCAGGGGTGGCGGCCGGATCGCCAGCGGGCGTGGCGGCCGGACTGCCGACGGGGGTGGCAGCCGAGTTACCGGCAGAGGTGGCGGCCGGGTCGTCGGCGGGGGTCGCGGCCGGATCGCCAGCGGGCGTGGCGGCCGGGTTACCGGCAAAGGTGGCGGTCGAGTTGGTGGTGCACTGCACGCATCGCCCGCGACCGATCCAGCCGCGTACCGGATGTCCGCCCGGGCAGCGCTCGCGCCACGGCTCTCCCGACGGGACGGAGAACCGGTACGCGGCCCGCGGCAGCGACGCGCCCGCCACCGCGCCCCACAGCGCGGCGGCGGCGACCAGCGGCAGACCGGTCGACGGCACGGTACTCATCCCGCCGCGGCGACGGCGCTGCGCCAGGCCGGCAGCAGTTCGTCGAGCAGGGCCTCGGTACGCGGCGGCAGGCCGCGGGCGCCGCCGCGGCCGACGAGGTCGGCGGCGAGCGCCTCGAGGCGGGCGGTGTCACCGGTGGCGTGCGTGGCGCGCAGCAGCTCGTTCCACAGGCGCTCGTCGGACGGGGCGGTGCGCAGCGCGGCGTCCAGCGCCTCGATCGCCTTCTCCGCGCGGTCCCTCTCCAGGTGGAAGGAGGACAGGGCGAGCCCGATGTCCGCGACGATGAGGGGCAGTTGGGCGTCGACGATCTCGTGGGTGAGCCACCGGTAGCGGCCCTCGGGCCGGTCGGCGAGCAGCGGTCCGCGCACCACCACCAGCGCGTCGGTGAGCAGCCGGCCGCGTACGGCCCGGTTGTCCGCGCCCTTGCCCTGCGTGGCCTCGTGGTACAGCGAGCGCAGCACGTCCAGGTCGGAGACGACGGACTTGGCGAGGGTGAGCCGCCCGGTGTCGTCCGTACCGAGCCGGGGGGTGCCGTCGGGGTCGGTGCCGAGCCAGGAGCGCAGCCGCTCGACCAGCGCGTCCCGCACGTCGTCGGTGACACCGCGCGGCCACAGCGCGGAGGACAGCACCCGCGGATGCACGCCCTCCCGGTGCAGGAGCAGCAGCGCCAGCGCCTCGTGCAGCAGCGCGCTGCGCTCGTCGTCCGGGGTGTCGAGGCCGATGATCTCGTACGGGCCAACGAGCCGCGCGTACACCGCGGGCCGCCCCTGCTCGCTGATGTCGACGAGGAACGGCGGGGTGGGCGTCGGCCCCTCGGACCCGCTCCCCGGGTCGGCCTCGACGAACAGCTCCACCACCGCCTGCTGTTCGGCCGACGGCAGCATCTGCGCGTCGAGTTCGAGCCCGAGCAGCGGGGCGAGCAGCCTGCCCTCGCTGGTGATCTCCATCTCCCAGGCGGCGCCGGGCAGTTCGTCGGACTCGGTGCCGACGAGGTAGCCGACGCCCAACCGGCTGGCGTCGGCGGCGAGTTCGGCGAGCCTGCGGGCGTCCTCGGCCGAGGGCTGAGCGGCCAGCAGCACCAGGTGCGGGGCCCAACGGGTGTGCTGCGCGGGCCCGGTGCGACCGGTGAGCACGGAGTCGTGCCCGGCGGCGCCCAGCGCGCCGCGCCGCTGCCGCGTCTCGGCCTCCATGGTCTCAAGGAGCGCCTCGATGCCGTCGAGGTGGCGCAGGCGGTTGGGAGCGAGCGGGGTCAGGTCCTGACCGAAGCCGACGAGGGTGACGGTCATGCGGTCCGACCAGCCGTTGGTGGCGAGTTCGGCGGCGACCGAGGCGAACACGGCGGCCCGGTCGGAGGCGCGGCCGCTCAGCGAGACGATGCCGGGCACGGCCTCCAGGTTGAGCAGCAGGCGGGAGTCGTCCATGGTGCCGAGGCTGACCAGCCCGGGGTACGGGGCGGCGGTGTCGGCGTCCTCGTACTGCTCGGCGTCGGCGCGCGCCAGCATCCAGAACGTCTCGTCCTGCCCGGTCTGCCAGGGCGCGGGCGGCTTGCCGGCCGGTTGTGCGAGCTGGAGGTGCAGGTCGCCTCCGGTGAGCCAGGCCGCGTAGACAACGGGCAGCGGCCGGGACTCGGCGGCGAGGGCGGCGGCGAGGGCGCGCAGGGACCGGTCGAGCCGCCGTACGCCCTCGGGGTCGGCGCCCACCAGCAGCGCGTCCTGCACGTCCAGCGCGTCCCCGGTCGGCGTCGGCGGCTCCATGCCGCGCCGCCCGCCGACGGCGCCGAGCGCCGACTGCCACAGTGCCTGCCGGCGCCGGTGGCCGAGTGCGCCGAGGAGACCGGCGGCGAGGAGCGGGGCGCCGAGGAGGGCTTCGGGCAGTCCGAAGGAACGCCCGGAGGAGGCGGGGGTGGCGGCGCTGTCGTCGGCGTGCTGCTGCCGGTCCTGCCCGGCGTCGGGGGCGGGCCGCTGGGCGGGTACGGAGGCGCGGGAGCCACCGCCCTGCTGATGGCCGCCGCCCTGCGCGTGGTCGCCCCCGCCCTGGGCGTGGTCGCCGGTCTTGGCGTAGTCGTGGATCTGCTGCCGCACCTGCTCGGAGACGCCCGGCGCGCCGTCGGGCATCTCGACGAGTTCGCCGCCGTGCGCGTCCGCGGGCATCTCCATGATCCAGCCGGGCCGGATGAGGCTGGCCTCGGACAGCCGGGAGCCGTCGGGCTGGACCCGGTCCTTGTTGAGTTGGTGGATCTCCTTGTACCGGCGCCCGTCGCCGAGGTGCCGCTGGGCGATCTCCCAGAGCGAGTCGTGGTGGCGCCCCTCGGGCGGCTGGATCCGGTAGTACTTCGTGTCGCCCTGCTTGGCCTCCGCCTTCGCGGCAGCGGTCGCGGCCTGCTCGGCGACGGCCGCCGCGGTGTTCGCGGCCTGCTCCCGCTGCTGTCCGAACAGCCCGCCCGGCGTCTGCTGCGCGGCGGCGACGGTCCCCTTCTGGTTCCCCTCCAGGCCGTGCCCGAGCTGCGACAGCCCCGGCGTGAAGCTGGCGGCCGTGGCCCCGACGAGCAGCAGCGCGGCGACGAGTTGCCGCGCGAGCAGCTGGCTGGGGCCGGCTCCGGGCACCCGCCCCGGCACCCCGACGCCAGAAAGCGCGGCCTTCATCTCCACGAGCACACAGGCGGTGAACTGCGCCCAGGCGAGCCAGACGACGACCGTCAGGATGCTCAGGAAGGTCTGGACGGTGATCTCCTGCTGGAGCCAGTCCAGGCTCGGCACGCCGTGCGGCAGCGGCCATCCGATCTGCGTGGCCAGCGCCAGCGGCACGCCGACGAGCAGGACGAGCAGGGCCAGGAAGGCGAGGAACGCCTTCACGAAGTCCCCGGCCGTACGCCGCCGCACCCGCACCGGCTGCGGCGTCCGGTTCCTCGGGGCCGTCGAGCCTCCCGTCGGGCTTCCCGTCGAGCTTGAACTACGGCGTCGCGGCATGGCGGGTGTCCTGATGGTGTGTGAAGTGGGTGCGGTAAATGGGGCGTACTGAGCCTACAGAGATCCTATTGACGGGGGCGACACAGCTTCCGCCCGTCAACTTCGGACGCCCCCACGCCGTTCACAACAGCCACGCCATACCTCTCGACTTCCCCCACAATCCCCCGCCGAGCACCCAAATCCCCTCCTGTCGCCCCTGATAGCTTCGTTGTCCGCTGCACACGTCGTCGTCCTCCGGGGGAGATCCACCGTGGCCCGCCGCGCCCTACCCGCAACCGCCACCGCACTTACCGCACTCACCGCCATCGCGACCCTCACGCTGACCGCGTGCGGCGGGGGCGGGGGCGCCAAGTCCGATGACATCAAGGGGGCGGACACGGGGACGGCTACGCCTACGGTTTCGGCGTCCGCCGGTTCCGGCCAACCCGACCTGAGCCTGCCGAGCGATTTGCAGGTCCAGTTCGACGTCACGCGGTTGTCCGACACCCGTCATGCGGCAGCCCTCGACAGCGCGAAGAACTACATCCTGGCCCTGAACCACGGCATCACGGCCCAGGACCCCGAAGATCCGGCTTATCAGTTCTACTCGCTCGGCATCGCCACCAAGTACGCCCGAAACCAGATCCAGGCATGGGTGAAGGACGAGTGGACTGCCACTGGGACTGACAGCTACTACAAGGCCAGGACCGACGACGTCGGCACGTCCCGTGGCGTGCTCGTCACGATGTGCCGGGACCAGAGCAAGTTCTATGGCAAGAACGTCAAGACGCAGAAGATCAGATACACGAAGGAGAGCCTCAACTCCTATCAGGAGTTCCGTCTCTTCATGAAGCCCCCGCAGGGGTCCGAGAAGGTCTGGAAGGTTCTGCAGATCGAAGTGCAGGGCCGTGTCAAGGAGTGTCAGCGATGACGCTCCTCGTACGTGCTCTGCGCTGGTCCGCCGTTCTGGCAACCGCAGCCGTACTCGGGTCCGGGAGCAACGCGTACGCTGACGGCCCCGAGGGCAACACCACCGTACCGTCGGCCGATCAGCCGAGCGGCAGCACTGATGGCAAGGGAGGCCTTAAGGCCTCCGTCTCCCATATCCGGATCACTTACGTGAGTGGCGGAAACGGCGGGGGCAAGCGGGGCAACCTCGGTACGGTCGACCCCAACTGGAAGCCGCCAGCCTGCTGGTACGAGCCGGCCTTCACCCCGGCCGGGCTCAAGAAGTTCGTGGACTCGGACGGTGGCGGAGACGTCGGCATCCACGAGTCCTGGTTCGGCAAGGAACTGTGGACGGACCACTACCGCGACGGCAAACCTGCCGACAACTTCGATGCGCACAAACCCATCAACAGTTCCGCCGAAGGCTACAAGAACTACAACCTCGGCCAGAGCGGCTACTTCTGGCGCGGCGTCGCCCCCAACGCCGCCGACCCGAATTCCTGGGACTGCGGTCGCATCATGTTCTGGGTCGACGCGGGCAACCTCCCGAACGACCCGAACTCCCCCACCCCCAAAACCCTTGCCGAGTACGCCTACGACAAGATCAAGGTCCCCGACACCGAGATCAAGGTGAAGCCCGACGCCAAGTCCACCGTCAACCTCCCGACCTGGATCTGGCTGGACAAGGGCAGGTTCAAGGAGGTCAAGGTCCGCGCCGAACTGCCCAACACGGGCCTCTGGGCCGAGACCACGGCCAAGCCGGTAGCCCTCCACCTGACCCCGGGAACCGAGGACGCCGAGACCTACCCAGCCTCCGGCAACTGCACCATCAACGGCGACGGCTCGATCGGCACCCCGTACGAGAAGGGCAACGCGGACAAGACCCCGCCGTGCGGCATCAGGTACCTCCGTGCCACGAACGGGCAGCCGTACCGCCTCAAGGCATCCATCACCTGGCAGATCACCTGGCAAGGCACCGGCGGCGCCAAGGGCGACCTTCCCGACGGCACCTTCGAGACGACCCAGGACATGAACGTCCAGGAAATCCAGTCGATCAACCGCTGAGATGTGCCGGCGCCCCAGAAGAGAAACCCCTAGCAATGATCCTACGGAAGTACTTCGAGGAGCTGATGAGGGACGGCTCTCAGAACGTGCAGTTGCACACCTTGATCAACCCTTGGCCCAGCAAGTACCAGTTGGCGGCCTACGCCTACGTTGCCGAACAGTACGGCTACCGCCACATGGGGCTGGTCCCCTACTCCTCATCCGGGAGAAGCTTCCCCATCTTTGGTTTCCGCCGCCTGCCCGACGCCGAGGAACGTGCTGCACGTACTCAAGCCCAGTACCCAAGCCCCCTTCGAACGGGCCGTTCCCGGGGATGCTGCAAGGGGGCGACGGCCTCACACCTCGCGCCGAGGTCCGGCCGGAAGTGGACCTTTTGCACGCGCGCATCCAAGTAGATCTCCTCGGCGGAATCGGCAAGAAGCGGCTCTGGCGAGTGGCTCTCGCTGTCCCCCTCGGGCTCCTCCTGGCCTTGCTCATCAGAGGGATCACTCCTACCTCGGCGCTGGTTGCCGCTGGCATATCGGCTGCTTACGCCCTCTGCTTGTGCGTGGTACGCATTGCCATGCGTCACAAACTGGCCAGGTATCAGGGGATACTTCAGGCGGCGGGTATCGACTGGCCTCCTCCCAACATCTGATCTCGAAGGGGTGCGTAGAAGCGGCGTCACTCGTGCCCACACGTTCGCGTGACTTCATCCACAGACTGGCGAAGGAGCTGTGAGGCACACCATGACCACGCCCGCACCTGGCAGAAGTCGTCGTTCTCCGGCGGGGGTGACGGCAACACCTGCGTGGAGATAGCGGACCTGCACACCCGCATAGCTGTCCGCGACTCGTACCTTGCCGAGCAGTACGGCTACCGCTACGACGGCCTGGATCCGGACCTGCGAGCATCCGGCACGCCCTTCTTCGTCTTCCGGCGCCTGCCGGACGAGCCTGAGCGGGCCGCGCGTACAAGGGAACGGTTTCCCGATGCCACCGACGGCGGTCGGCTGCCCGGGATGCGTTCCTGGCCTGTGCCGGTGCTGACGCTGCCGGAGGCGCGGCGCGAGGTGAAACTGCTGCACGCCAGGATCGCCGTCGACTACTACGGTGCGATACGGCGGCAGCCCTTGCGGCCGTGGCTCATCGGCATCCCGCTCGTGGTTCTTCTCGTTCTGCTGGTGAACGGTGAGCTGCACGCCGCGGGACTGCGTGTCGCGGCCGGTACGGTCGCGGCTCTGCTGCTCGCGCTCGGAGCCTCCAGGGTCTTCATGCGTCGGCGTATCGGGGCGTACCGGCGGTTGCTGTCAGAGTGAGAGCGTCTTCGCGATGTTGTCGGCCATCTGCTCGGCCGGCTCGTCCAGGATCGGTTCCGTCCAGGAGACCAGCATCGTGAGGGCCGTCTCCATGCCGTCCGGGCGGACGCCGTAGAACACGGTGTGGACCACCGGGCGTGGGCCGAAGAAGCCCTTCTTCTCGCCGATGAGGTTCTGGCGGATGCGGACGGCGTCGCCGAGGGGCAGCCGTACTTGGCGGACGTCCGGTTCGCCGAAGTCGTGGCCGGTCATGTGCTCCGCCAGCAGGTCGAGGGTGACCTCGGGGAACGTCTCGTCGGGGTGGATGGCGTCGAGTTCCATGATGGCCGCCACCGTCTCGTGGCCGCTCACGTACCAGCCGAAGGAGGCCAGTGTGTCGCGGGTGTAGCAGTCGGCGACCGTGCGCTTGAGATCCCGGGCCAGGCGGCGGGCGTCGCCCTGGGCACCGTCCTGCGCGTATCGCTCGGCGAGTTCCGCGCCCTGTTGCTTGGCCCAGGAGTCCAGGTCCACGCTCCCGGCGGCGGGGAAGGGCACCCAGTCCTCCGAGAACTCCAGCCCGAGGTTCGAGAGGTCGTCGGTCATGGTGTCGGTCACTCCGTCCAGGTCAGCGAGTCGGCGATCGCGCCGAAGAGTTCGGCCATCGCGTCCGCGATCGCCTCGAGCGGTGTGGAGAAGGTCAGCAGCAGGAACGCGGTGGTGCCGGGGATCGGGAGGTGGTACTCCACCGTGAGCGAGTTGTGCGGGGGCTCGGTGCCCTCCTCGTCACTGCTCTGCGGCATCAGCCTGCGGACCCGGACGGCGGGGCCCGAGCGCAGTTCCTCGATGGTCACCGAGCCCTCGCCATCGTCGGCGAACCGCTGCGCCAGGGCTTCGAGCGGCAGCGGCTCGGGATGCCGCAGTGGTGCCAGGGTGACCAGCAGCGATGCGGGAATGGTGAAGGGACCGACCTCCTGGAGGCTGAGGTACAGCTCGATGCCACCGCTACGGTGCGCCTTGGCCCCGCGGCGCCGCAGGTCCCTGCGGAGTTCCTCCTTCAGGTGCGGCGCGTTGTCGATGCCGTGGAACTGGCGCTCCACGAGCGCGTCGATCGCCTTGTCCCGCTGCTCGGGCTCCAGGAGGATCCGGAACCACCCGTCGGGAAGCAGCAGCCGGTAGTCGCCCGGAGGAGCGGTCTCCTCGGTCTCACCGGTCTCCTCGGTCTGGTTCATGCGGGTTGCTCCGTGGGTGTCTGATTCGGTGCCGGTCGTTCCAGCCAGAGCCGACTGCGTAGCTGGTGTGCGGCGTAGGGCACCGCCTGAAGGACGAGGCCTACTGCACCTGCGAGGATCGCCGCCAATGCCGCCTGGGGGTGTACGTCCTCGATCCACAGGCCCTGGCCGATGGAGAAGTACGATCCGAACGCCATGAGGGCCGTGGACGACAGGCCGACGATGGTGCTGGGAAAGCGGGACAGCTTGCGTGCCGTCCCTGCGGAGTCGGGCAGCAGGTCGGTGCCGAGCGCCCCCAGCGCCTTGGGCCATGGGGCCTTCCCGGCCAGCTTGCGCTCCGAGGCGGTCAGCCCGGCGGTCCGACGCAGCCTGGACCAGCCGTCGGCGCCACCCCTACCACCGAACCAGAGCCGCCACAGAAGTACGGCTCGAACCTGGTCGTGCGGGCCGCGCAGTTCGACGCCGAGCGGCTGCCCCGTCCGGTCGCGCACGAGCACCAGGGAGGTCAGGGCGTGCGGACCGGTGAGCGGAAGCCAGTATTCCCGCCCGCCGAGAACGCGCAGGACGAGATCGCGGTCCTGCACTCGCAACTCCGTGTCCCGGCAGAACCTGACGGTCGTTCCCATCCCCTCCACGGGCGCCGGCCGGATCCGTTCCCGTACGACAGGGACGCACTCCCGCAGACGCAGCCGGGTCCACGCCCGCACGACAAGCCGCGCCACCGGGCCGACGAGGGCGGTGGCGGCGAGCAGCAGGACGACCCAGGGTTCTGTCGTCTCGAAGAACAGGATCAACGTGAACAGGGCGAACCAGACGACGAAGGCGACGGCCCGAAGGCTCCAGTACCACCGGGGGAACTCACCCCCCGGAGAAAGGGACTTGGCTCCGCGCGGCCGTGACCCGGACGCCAGCAGCGGGTCGTTTCGATCAGTCACCACGTGCACGGGGATGCCCGCGGCCTTGAACAGGGCGGCCACCCCCGTACGGTCGAGCAGTTGCTCGCCCTTCACCCATCGCTTCGGGATCGCGGGCGACTCCGGCAACCAGTCCTCCGTGTTGAAGGAGCCGATCAGCGCACCGTCGTGGTCCTGTAGCTGGACCTCCCCCCACGAGCCCTCGATCGTAGGCCCCATACGTTCCTTGTCGTCACCGGGGACGTCGAGGAAAACCGCGCGTGTGATCCCGCCGTCTCCGGTCGGAAAGCGCCGTGTGCGCGTGCGGATCCGCAGTACGAGGTCGCCGTCGTCCAGGTAGAGCCGTGACCGGTGGCACAGTTCGAGGCCTGGGCCACGCGAGGCAGCGGGCCTGAGCGCGGGCTCGGGGATCATCGGGTGACCTTGTCGTAGAGGTCCGTCACCGTTCCGTACGCCCCCTCGGCTCCCGCGACCACTCCGGTGGCGGTCGCGCCCGCCCAGACGTTGGTCTGTCCGGAGAAGTTGCTCAGCGCATGGCCGACGTCCGGCATCTTCAGGGCGTTCGGTGCGATGCCCTTGAGACCGGCCGCGGCCTTGGCGAGGTCGGGGTCCAATGTGCCCAGTGAACGGGGTCCGGCCAGACCGCGGGCCCCGTCACGCCAGGCCTGCTTGGAGAACGCGCCGCCGATCGCTTTCACACCGTCGACGGTATCCCGGTACATGGAGACCGGACTGAACCCCTCCCTGAGGTTGCTCCACGACGGCAGCTTCCCCTTCGGCATGCCCGCCAGGGCCTTGGCCGCGGCCTTTCCGCGGATCGCTCCCTGGGCGCCGCGGTTGGCCAGGTTCCACGCCCTGTTCGACTTCAAGCCCGAGGCGATGGCGTTCTTGAACAGGTTGCTGCGCGCCAGGGCCTTGGTCCCGGCGGCCGCTCCCCTGGCGCCCGCCATCGCCGCCCGTCCGATGCCGAAGGTCGCCAGGCCCACGGCGTCGAGGAACACCGACTTCCAGCTTCCCTCGCCGCCCAGCGCGAGCACCAAGTCGGTGGCGAGCGCGACGACGCTGGCCAGCAGGGCCACCGCGTTGGCCACCGCGGCGATGACCTGTCCGATGACGGGGATCCATCCGAGGGCGAGCGCCGCCACACCCGCCCACAGGGCGATGCGCCCCGCCCATTTCGAGACTTCCGTGAGCCAGCCGGCGTTCTCGTGGACCCAGTTCTTGAACTTGTCCTTCCAGCCGTCCTTCAGCCCGTCGCCCTCGATGACGTCGTATATCGCCTCGGCGGCCGCCTTCGCGGCGTTGTCGCGGATCCCCTTCGCGGTCTGGAGGGCTTCCTTCGCCGCCTTCAGGCTGGAAGAGGCGTGCTCCTTCTGTCGGTTGTACTTCTTGGTGTCCGGATCGTCCTTCGGAGTGTCGTCCGGCTGCCCGTCGAGGGAGCGCTCCGCCGAGGAGAGGTCGCCGTGGGCCTGCTCCGCGTCACCCAGGGCCTGGTCGGCCATCTGCTGGGCGCGATGCAGTTCGGAGGCGTACTCCTTGCTGCACACGTTCTCGCGCACCTGGGTGCCGAGGGCGGTGGCTGCCTCGTCGTAGCGCTTGAAGGCCTTGCGCAGCTTGTCGCCCGCGCCTTTCGCCGAATCCTGGAACTCGGTGGCGGCCTTGCCCTTCCAGTTCTCGACGGAGGCCAGCGCCTTGATCTCGCGGGCCTCCTTCTCGATGGCCTCGGCGGTCTTACGCAACTGCCGGCCGAGCCTCGCGACCTCGTAGGGGTCACCGGGTATCGGGTCGGACGTCTCGTCCAGCACCGACCAGCGGTGAGCGGCGGGCCGACCTGTCACTTCTTCGCCCCTTTCTGCCCGTCCTTGTCCGAGTTCCGCAATGCTTCGGCGAGTTCGTGGTCGATCTGCTCGTACGACTCCGCCGCGGTCTTGGTGATGGCGTGCAACGACTCCAGCTCCTCGGCGAGCTTTCGCCGGTGGATCTTCCAGTTGCTGTCGAACTTCGAGAAGGCGTCGAGGATCCGCTGCGAGCCGATCTCCCCGACGCCGAACCCCTCAGCCGGGTTGCCCCGTTCGGCGAAGGTGTCACGGATGCGCTTCAGCGCCCTTGAGCATTCCTTGATCCGGTCTATGTCCGCTTGCTGATCGCTCATGTCGGCGTCACCCCACCTCGTTCTTGGCCACGGCCCGACCGTGGACGACCACGCTGCCGCCGTAGAACATGCCGGTGAAGACGGGCGAGTACGTCAGCTGGATCTCGACCTGTACCTGGTCGGCGTCGGCTGCCACACAGTGGCTCGCGGCGATGTCTGCGCCCGCCATGCTCATCTCCCGGGCGAAAGCCTTCACGCGGGCGTCGCAGTTCCCGTAGTTGATCGGCGCCGGGCCGCCCTCGTCGTTGTAGAGGGCCTCGCGGTCGATGTCCTGGGCGGCGTAGCGGGCCGCCTGTTCGGCTATGTCCGCGGCCCGTTCGCGCTTGGAGATGGACAGGCCGCCGTCGATGACGAAGGCGGACAGGGCGAGGAAGACCAGCGCGAAGATGATGACCGCGCCGGCGCCCGAGCCGCGGTCGGACATCCGGGAGCGACGGGCCTGCCACCAGGTCAGTCGGGCATGCCTCACGCCGACCTCCGGAAGGGATCGAGGGGAGAGCTAAAGCTCGCGGACAGCCTCGTCGGGATGTTCAGGCCCAGCGACGCCAGGCCGCGTACCTGGCAGCTGACCTCGACCGTGAACAGGGTGTCGGGGGCGAAGCCCGCGCTCGTCTGCACCACCGAGACCGGTCCCGAGCAGACATCCGCCAGGTCCGCCTCCGCCGCCTTGCGCGCCTCGGCCATGGCCGTCGCGTGGTCCTTCTGGATCGAGCCCGCGCGTGCCGCGTCACGTGCCGCACCGTCGACCGCGCCGCGGCCCTCGACGAGTTGGCCGAAGGCCACCAGCACCAGGATGAACAGGATCATCACCGGAGCGAGGATCACGACCTCCACGGTGGACAGGCCACTGTCGTCATGGGCGGACGAAACAGGCCTCCAGGAAGGGCGGTTCATCTAGTTCCCGCCCTCCCGCACGAACCTCTCCACCGGGCCGGACGACTGCGCGTGCACCGTCAGGTCCAGGCCCGGGAACACCGTCGGGATCCGCGCCGAGATCTCCACGCCCACGGTGTTCTGCTCCGGTTGCAGCATCTTCACGTCCGGCGACAGCACCAGTTGCGGGCCCAGTTGGCGGATGTAGGCGTCGACGACGTTCCGTGCCTCGCCCCGCCAGGCGCCGGGCTGCTCGTCGGCCGTGGCACGGGCCTTGCGGGCGCCGGCCTGGGCCGCCGCCTGGGCGACGTGGTCGGCGAAGAAGTACAGCGCGAACTGCACCGTAGCGAAGATCATGAAGAACAGTACGGGGGTGAGCAGCACGAACTCGATCGCGGTCATCCCGCGGTCGCCGCCGGTGGCCGCCGCCTCACGCGCGGCCCGCACCCTGCGGCGTACCACGCGTCGCACCCGTCCGCCCACGTCCGCCAGCATCCCCGTCCACCCCGTTGCGCTTCCTCGTCGTACGCGCGTCGTACGTGCGCACGTCCTACGTACGCCCGCCGCACGTGCACTTCGCCGCACGTGCACTCGCCGCACGCGCGATCGCCGTACGCGCGGTCAGCAGGTCTTGCCCGCGTCCGCGCCCTTGATGCAGTTGCCCACCTTGTTGGCGCCCTCGCTCAGCGCGGAGTTGATGATGGCGGCCACCACGCCGACGATCGCCACGACGACCGCGGAGATGATGACCCACTCGACCGCGGAGGCGCCACGGTCCAGTTCGCCGGAGCGGGCGCGCTGCACACGGCCGCCCAGAAAGGCGACCAGGAAGTCCACGGCCGGGATCCCGGTGTGGAAGTCTCGTCCGTTCATGACAGTCGTTTCCTCTCGAATTCAGGGCAGTTGGCAGGGGCGGCGGCTCATACCTGGAACACCCGCATGGCCGCCGGGAAGATCAGGAACACCAGGAAACCCGCGCACAGCAGCAGCTGGGCCACGAGCATCGACTGGGACTTCTCGCCCGCGCTGCCCTCGATCTCGGCCAGTTCGCGGTGGCGCATGGTCTCGGCGCGCGAGGCGAGCGACTCGCGCACCTTCGCGCCGTCGTCCGCGACCAGGGCCAGGGAGGCCGAAAGGTCCTTCAGCTCCTCCACGCCCAGTTCCTCGCCGAGCTGCCCGAGCGCCTGCCACTGGCTGATGCCGGTGATCCGGGCGTCGGCGAGGGCGTTGCGGATCCGCTGGTTCGCCCAGCCGTCGGACACCTCGGCCGCCGCCATCAGTGCCTCCGGCAGACCGCGGCCGCCGGCCAGGCTCATGGACACCAGGTCCAGATACGCGCCGATGACGCGGCGCAGGTCACGGCGCTTGTCGGCCGCGTCCCGCCGGATCTCCAGATCGGGCAGGAAGAAGAACAGCGCCGCGCACAGCAACGCCAGCCAGACCGGGATGACCGGGCTGCGGCCGAAGCCCAGCGTGTAGACCACGGCGAACAGCAGCGGACCGAAGAACAGTCCCGCGACCGACAGCAGCACCTTCGTCGCCAGGAACCTCTCCCAGCTGCGCTCCAGCACCGCGAGATCGGCGCGCAACGAGCGCTGCTCCCAGCCGTGCTGAAGGTAGAACTCGGCGACGCGCGCGCCGACCTGGGCGCGGAACGCGCCGAAGCGGCCCGTCTCCTCCCGGGCCTGGTGCCGCGTCTCGTACGCCGCGCCCCGCGCCCGCATCGCGTCGATCCGCGCGACCTGCGCGACCGCGCTGCGCCGGGACGGCATCAGGGCGCGTACGAGGGCGTAGACGCCGAGGCCGAGGACCGCTCCGACCACGACGGGCATCGTCAGGTTCACCGGCGTACCCCTTCCTCCTGCTGGGCGGGCGTGCGCGGACGTACGAACTGCACCGCCGCCTCGTCCCGCACCAGGAAGCGTTCGGGCGTCTCGATCGTGGACAGCTTGCGCAGCCACCAGAAGCCGAGCGCGAACAGACCGCAGACGACCGCGAGGACCAGCTGGCCGACCGGGGTGCCGTACGGCGACACGAAGTCGCGGTTGAAGACGGACAGTCCGAGCACGAAGGCGACGGAGACGGCGACGACGATCTGCACCGAGCGCCGGGTCGAGGCCCGCTGGGCCATCACGCGCTGGCGCATGTCGACCTCCTCGCGCGCCGACTTGGCCAGGGCACCGAGGACCTGGCGCAGACCGGGGCCGCGCAGCCTGGCGTTGAGGATGAGCGCGGCGACGATGATGTCGGCGGAGGCGTCGTCGATCTCGTCGGCGAGCAGTTGCAACGCGTCGGGCAGCGGAGTGCGGGCACGCAACCGGTCGACCAGGGCGTCCAGATGGGGGCGCAGGATCGGGGCGGCGGCGCGCGCCGAGGCCGGGATGGCCTGCTCCAGGCCGACCGCGCCGGCGATCGTGTCGCGCAGCGACTCCGTCCAGGAGGCCAGGGCCTCCACTCGGCGCATCGCGGCCCGCTCCTCCGCCGCACCGCCGAAGAGGCGGTCCCAGAAGAAGACGAGGACACCGGCCGCGATGCCGGCGACCGCCCACCGGGTGAGCAGCAGGACGGCGAGGCCGACGAGAGCGGCGACGGAGCCGCGCTGCCCGGCGAAGCGGATCAGTTCGCTCGCGCGCCGGCTCGCCCGCTGCTTCTCGTGCTCGGGCTTGGCGGGCAGTCCGCGTACGGCGACGACCAGCAGGGCGAGACCGCCACCGACGGCGACGCCGGAACCGATCGAGTACAGGACGGTGGTGGAGAACAGGCCCCCCATGGAGCCGAGCGGGGCCAGTGCGGCAGACGTCATGGTCACCCCCAGGTTCCGTGGGGCTGGTAACCGTGCGCCATGAGGTCCTCCAGGCAGGCTATGGGCGCGTGCGGCACGACTCGGCCGTCGGGCGTCTCGGCGAACACCTCGCTGGACAGCACGCGGCCGTCGACGCCGTTGACCTCGCGGACCGAGGTCACCATGCGCTGAAGCCGGCCGCCGGTCTGGAAGTTGTTGCGCCGCTGGATGAAGACGACGAAGTTCACCGCGCCCGCGATCAGCATCTGGCTGGCCTCGATGGGCAGCCGCTCCGTCGCCTGCAGCGCGTAGGTGGAGATGCGGTTGAAGACCTCGCTGGAACTGTTGGCGTGGATCGTGGACAGCGAGCCGTCGTTGCCCTGGGACATCGCGTTCAGCATGGTCACGATCTCGTCGCCGAGCACCTCGCCGACGATGACGCGGGAGGGGTTCATACGGAGGGATCGGCGCACCAGCTCGGCCATGGAAATGGTGCCCTGCCCCTCGGAGTTGGGCAGTCGTTCCTCGAACGCCACCGCGTTGGGGTGCAGTTCGGGGAAGGTGTCGAGGCCGAGCTCCAGCGCCCGCTCGACCGTGATGAGCCGCTCGTGCGGCGGGATCTCGTTGGCGAGGGCGCGCAGCAGCGTCGTCTTTCCGGCGTTCGTCGCGCCCGCGATCATGATGTTCTTGCGGGCGCGGACCGCGCAGGCCAGGAAGTGCCCGAGCTCCGGTGCGAGCGTGCCGTTGCCGACCAGGTCGGAGATGAACACCTTGCCCATCCGGGCCCGGCGGATGGACAGCGCGGGACGGCGGGTCACGTCCATGACGGCCGACAGACGCGAACCGTCCGGCAGCCGCAGGTCGAGCTGCGGGTTGGCGGAGTCGAAGGGGCGGGACGACAGACCCGAGTAGGCGCCGAGCACCTGGATGAGCTCGATCAGCTCCTCGTCGGTCTCGGCGACCGGCTCGCCCTTGACCTCGCGCCCGTCGGCATACCCGACGAACACCTGGTCGCAGCCGTTGATGTCGATGTTCTCGACCTGCGGGTCGTCGAGCAGCGGCTGGAGCCGGCCGACACCGAACAGCGCCGCGTGCACGGCGGCGGCGTACTGCTCCTCGGTCTCGGCGTCCAGCGGCGTACGGCCCGCGTTGATCTCGGCGCGGGCGTACTCCTCCAGGATCTGGGCTATGACCGCCCGGGCATACTGCCGCTCGTCCTCGCTGGACATCGGCGTGACGCCGTTGACCTGGTCGAGGCGGCGCTGCTCGGCGATACGGTCACCGGCGTCCTGCCGGAACCGCTTGACCAGCTGGTGGTCGACAGCGGTCATCGCCCGGCCCCCGCCTGACCGTTCGTCCGGCCCTGGTGGGGCTGATGGGACTGGGGCTGGTGGGGCTGATGGTTCTGAGGAGCGTGCTGACCTTGGTACGCCTGCTGAGCTTGGTGCGCTTGCTGGCCCTGGGGGGCCTGCTGACCCTGGTTGACCTGCTGAGCCTGATGGGCCTGCTGCGCCTGGTGGGCCTGCTGCGCCTGTGCGGATACGGCCCAGGCGGCACCGTACTGCTGGTACAGGTCGGCCGTGACCTTGCGGGCCGAGCGGATCAGCAAGGACTTGTCCAGGCGTCCGCGCCTGCGCCCGGCCAACTGGTCGGCGCCCGCCGGGTCGTCGGCGATGGTGCCGACGACGCGGGCACCGGTCTGTGCATGCACCAGCATGTCGTTGACCTGGCCGGAGACCTTGCCCGCGGTGTTCGGGTCGGCGACCAGGACGACACCGACCACCGGGGTCGCCAGACTCGCGGCACCGCGCGGGCCACCGTGCAGCTTCGTGGACAGCGCGGCGGCGCGGTCACGGACGCGGGCGATGGCCTCCGGCTCGGTGCGTGAGATCAGC
Organism: Streptomyces sp. NPDC004721; assembly: GCF_053601495.1. Lineage (NCBI taxonomy): Bacteria > Bacillati > Actinomycetota > Actinomycetes > Kitasatosporales > Streptomycetaceae > Streptomyces > Streptomyces sp. NPDC004721. The sequence goes on along the minus strand of NZ_JBSGBZ010000005.1, from coordinate 99,698 downwards.
AGGACGAGGGAGGCGTGCGGGAACAGTTCCACGGCGGGGGTGTCCCCGCTGATCCGGCCGCAGTCGGCGATGACGTCGGCGGGCGCGTTCGGGGAGTCGGCGAGCGAGGCGAAGGCGTGGCCCAGGGTGGGCCACAGCCCGGCGAGACCGGCGGCCTGCTCGGCGATGCCGAGCCCGACGAGAACCTCCAGGCCGCCGCTCAACGGCTGCACGTGATCCCAGAGTTGGTCGGGCACGAGTCCGCGGCGCGCGGTCGCTGCGATGGACAGCATGCCGACGTTCGGGTTGAGCGGCCCGCCGTGCGCGGCGGCGCTGCGGTAGACGAGGTCGCCGCCGGCCGGGTCCGTCTCGGCGAGCAGCACGCGCCGCGGCCAGACGGCGGCCAGCGCGACGGCGGCGGTGGTGACGCCGGGCGAACCCTTGTCGGCGGCCAGTGCGATGAGGGCCATGGGTGCGCTGCCGCCCTCAGTTGCCGGGAACGACGACGACGGCGACGGAGCCCGCGGACGCGGCCTGGGCCACGGCGGCGGCGTCGGACTGGTCGACGAGGAGCGTCAGCGACAGGTTGCCGGTGCTCACGGCGGCGTCGCTGTTGTCACTCCTGGAGTTGACGCGCGCCTTGTCGACGATGAGGTTGCCGCCGGCGGACGAGCCCGTGGAGCCGCTGCTCCCACTGGAACCGGAGCTGGAGGAGTTGTCGCCGACGCGGTAGACGGCGACGATGTCGCCGCTCTTGATGCCCGACGGGTACTGCCCCTCCTTGAGGGCGACACCGACGGAGGCCTTGCCGGCCGGCAGGCTGCTCTTCGCGCCGAACATCTGACCCACCACGACCGTGCCCGCGTAGATGGTGGACTTGGCCTTGAGGGTCTTGAGGGCGCCCAGCTGCGACCACTGGACGTAGTCGATGGAGCCGTCGGCGGCCACCATCACCGAGGTCACGTCATCGGAGGTGACGGACTCTCCGGCCTGGATGTCCTTCGTCACCTTGACGACCTCGATCCGGTCCCCGGCCTGGAGCACGAGCATCGTGGCGCCCAGCGCGCCCACCAGGATGAGCAGCACCGCCAGGGCCGCGAGGGCCGGTTTGCGCTCGCGAGGCGCCGTGGGAAGCCGGTCACCGACCGACGGCTGAGCCGGAGCCGCGGAACGTCCCGCGCCCGCCCCCGTACGCTCCTGGATCTTCACGCAACCGCTCCCCGTACACCCAAGATGTCGTCTGCCACGTTCTGACAAGCTCTTTGCATAGGCTGCAAACCCGGACACTTCACCAGCGATCCGGGCGCTGTCGCGACTATCCGGCGCGGGGGCGAGTGTCAAGCCATCGCACGGTATCAGCCGCACATAAGCCCCTCAAGGCGAGTCAGGCCCCATGGGACACAGCCGACTTGCCGTTACCGGTCTGCAACGCCCAGGCGGAACTGTCCGGTTGGACATGGGCGAATCATCCCCTCCCGTGTGCGCGGCAGCAAATCTCTCACCGCCCCGGCAGTGGGCACTCCGAAGGCCGCCGACCCCTCGGCCATCAGGCGCCCACGACCCCTGCACGAATTGCTCACGAAGCCGCAGATCGGCCATGCCGCGCTCGCGGCAACGGGTCACCGGGAGCGTCACGGCAGCACGGCGGTCAGCGGTCCCCGAGGAGCGCGAACGCGAAGGCGAGCCGACGGTCGACCCAACCGTCCCGCACCGTCACCTTGTCACTGCCCTCCGAGACCATGACGACCTTGTTCTCGGCACGCCACTCGAGGGACCGCGGCCTGGAAGGCCGGTCGCCGCCCTCCACTCCCCCGGAGAGGACACTGTCGACGACCTCTTCGAAGACCTTTCCGGCAAATCGCCCCGCGATCTCCTTGGCGTCGCCGCTCGCCCACTCGTTGCGGCCCACGATCTCCGGGCGCCCCGGCTGCTCGATGCGCCAGGTGTGCTTGAACGGCCGGCGCTTGCGAGGAACGCGGACGACGGTTCCGATGCACTCACCCCGGCCGTCCCGTACGTCGTGCCGTAGCTCCCCGGCACTGTCCACCGCCGGTTCCACGTAGCACAGCAGACCCCGCGATCCGGCCTCGTACAGGGTGTGGTCGGGCCGGGAGGGCAGGCCCGGCTGCTGCGTATCGGCGGTTCCGAGAAACGCGCACGGGGCGAGGATCCGGAGGTCCCGCGCTCCCCTGGCCACGCGTACCGCGGGCTTCCCCCACACGGCACGCTTGCGCTTGACGGTTGCCGGGCGCTCCACGGAGGACACGACGAACGTCTGGACATCGACCCAGCCCACGGTCTCCATCGGCGGTTCCTCCACCCGCCGTCTGCCGAACGCCACTTGCGCCTCCCACCCCGGGCTTGGAAAACCGACCGCTCGACCCTACCCGCGTGCGAGAACGGCCGGTGGGGTCGGCGGTGGGCCGTGGGTCGGCGTTGGGCCGTGGCAAGCGCGTCCGGCCGTGTGCGAGAGCGTCCGACCGCGCGTCAGCGGTCACGCACGAGCGCGTACGCGAAGACCAGCCTCCGGTCGAGCCAGGACGCCCGGACCAGGAACCGGTCGCACCCGTCGGACGCCAGCACCGGCTCGCCGTCGGACGTCCACTGAAGGACGCGGGACGCCTCGCCCGCCTGATCGCCGCCGTCCGCACCCGAGGTCGGCGGCTCCCTGGAAGATGCCCTGCACCAACTTGCCGGCGCCCCGCTGGAGCATCTCCTTCGGCCCGCCCTTCGCCCACTCCCCGCTACTGACGATCTCCACGTGTCCTGGCTGGTCGATGCGCCAGACCGGCGTCAGGGCGTGCTTGAGCGGAGCGATGCGCCGGATGGTGCCGATGACCTGCCCCTGACCGTCACGCACGGCGTAGTGGCGTTCGCCTCCCGCCTTCACGGGTTGGTCGACGGAGCAGAGAAGCGTACGGCCGTCCGTGTCCTCGTACAGACACAGTTCAGGGCTCGCCGGCGACGACGACTGCGGGGGAAGGAAGGCACAGGGCGCGTTGACGCACTGCTCGCCCCGGCGCTGCGGGACCCGGAAGGCGCGTGGCCCGAGCACGGGACGCCTTCGCCGCCCGGCTGCCGGCCGCTCCACGTCACCGACGACGAACTCCCAGGCATCGGCCCACGGCACGGGGGCGGCAGGTTCGTCGACGTCCCTGTTCTTTCCGAACACCCGCTTCTCCAAGTTCGATTCGGTACTGGCTCGTCGGAGCGGATGCCGATGTTACGGGCGAGAGCCCCCTCGCCCGTACTCCCACTCCACCCTTCGCATACCGTTACGGCCCATGTGGCCAGGAGAGCAGCCGCCAGGGCGCGGGCAGAATCCGCAACAGCCGTTGCCCGTCGAGCAGTCGAACCCGTATCAGCAGCCCGGCTACCACCAGCCGATCCCTTACCAGCAGCAGCCGCAGCCGTGGAACGCGCCGACCCTGCCGTCCGGCGCGGCGACACCGCGTCCTCCGGGCGGCGGCCACAACCGCACCAAGCTCATCGCCGTCATGGCGGCGGGGGCCATAGTGATCACCGCGGGTGTGACCGGCTACGCCCTGCTGGGCGGCGACAAGGACGACACGGTTGCGCCCGACCCGACCACTTCCCCGTCTGCCCACGGCGACGCCGCCACCGTCAACGGCTGGAAGGTCGTGGTGAACCCGGCCGCGGGAATCAAGTTCGACGTTCCGCCGGACTGGTCACTCCAGTCCACCGGCTGGATCACCTACGTGGCCGACGACAACGACCCGGACGACGAGCCTCTGGTCGCGATGCGCGCCCCCGCCTTCCTGAAGGAGCGGTGGTGCTCCTCGGACGACGACAAGGACGGCACACTGGAGCACACGCCGCTGGCGGCGGCCGGCTCCCGGGGCAACAACGGCGCCAAGAGCACCGAGGAGATAGCCGGCGCCGACCCGAAGTCCTGGGTGTACGGGCAGTACACCCAGCCCGACAGGACCAAGGTGACGTCAGGCACCGTCGAGCCGTTCACCACGACCTCGGGCCTCAAGGGCAGCCTGGGCACCGCCTGATCCGCAGGCGTGGAGAAATCGAAGAAGTGCACCACGGACGGCAAGGCATGGACCTTCGCCTTCAAGAACGCCCAGGGAGACCTGGCCTCCTGGTCGTTCTTCGGCGCGAAGGGCGTATCGGACGAGGTCCCCGACGCGACGATACGGAAAATCGCGGCTACGGTACGGACCTACGAGCCTCCGTCCACGTGATGACCGCAGTCATCCTTCTCCAACATGGACACGCTCGAGTCAACGAAACGGGACCGGCTCGTCCCAATGGAGCGGCAATCAATTATCCCCATGAGGCTGGCTCAACCTGTCAGAGTCGCAGGCGTTGGACCATCGACTTCCCGCGCATTAGTGCTGCCCGGGAGACCCGCTGTACGGACCATTAAAGGGCCCTGCCGAAGGTCCGGGGTACTGCCCTGGATAAGGCGGCGTGGGGTGCGGCGGTGGGGCGGCGACGTCGCGCCGTCGACCTCCTGCCCTGAACGCACACGTCACAGCCGCAAGGAGGATGCCGGCTTCGACCCCGGAAGCGACATATGCACCGGAGACGCTGGGGGCAGACAACTCCGGCCGGACTTCGCCCTCTGGGTCCTCGAAGACTCTCAGAGTGTCTCCCAAAGAGAGGTGCGCGCAGTCGTCCAGAGCCCTGGGGACTCTTGTGCCGTCCTTCGTGTGCTGCAACTGGCAGAGGGTTTGGCGCCTGGGCCGCTCGACGACCTCTGCCACCCTCACCTCACTCCATCGCCCACGTATTTGCAGCACATCGGCGGGGTGGCCCCACCACCAGCCCGTGGCCGTGAGCATGACCGCCGACGCGGCGTACAGCAGCGTGAGGTACCAAGCCCTGCCGAAGTAGTTGACCTCCGTGAGCAGGATCAAAAGGCTCAGCGTCACGATGCCAAGCAGGACGTACGCGGGCCAACTGTCCGAGCGTACGAACAGCAGCCCCAGCCGCAGCGCGAACACGAGGGCACAGGCGAGCAATCCGAGGACAAGGCCGGTCCACGTCAGCGCAGTTCGTGACGCCCTGAGCTCGAAATTGGCCAGCCCCTTGCTCAAGGCGTGCACTACGAAGGGAGTGCCGCTGTGCATAGTCACTCCGCCTGCCTCACGTCCTGGGCATCCAACCCAGACGGCCCCTGATCACTTTCGGCAAAGAAGGAGTTGCCTGCGATCACCGCTACTACGCCAGCAAGCGGCACGACCTGCTCAGCATCCAGACAATTTCCCACGACCAGTAGGGCGCGCTCACCCCCGGGTGGACACGAGAGGGATATGGCCAGCCCAATGCGGCCCGCCGCTGACGTTTCAGCGGCCGTTTCCTGTTCCTGTGTGGGGAAGAGGGTGAGCTCTCCATCCGGAGACATCACCGGCTGCGAGATGACGCCCAGCCCCAGTCCCATCCGTGTGGGATATGACTCGGTGTAGATCTGCCGCCCTTCCAACTCCTCCCCGAGTAGACGGACCATGATTTCGCTCAGATTGATATCTGTTCTAACCCTGGGCACTTCAACCACCGAGGCCAAGATCTGCCATACAGCTGGGCCTCCATCCTCTTCGGGGACGCACACCAGACCGTAGGTGATCAGCCCTCGTTCCCGCAGAATCCGTCGCCACTCCATGAGAGCGACCGTCAAATCGGCGCGCAGTGACGGCTCATGTTCAGGGTAGCTGCGATTAATGAGATCCGCGCAGCGCTCTCGTGCAGACGCTTCGTCGGCGTCGGCTACGAGGTCGAACCAGTCTGTGGGGGCATACAGCTCGACAGCACCCGAGATCTGCCGCCTGGTGGTCGGTGAGTCGCTTGCGAGCATGGCGATCAGAAGCTCCCGTTCGGCAGGACGAGGGGACCGGTCGGGGTCGGAAAAGTACCTGGTGTGAAGTTGGGGAGTTTAGGCATTGTGAAAATGTCGGGCGCCTTACCTTGACCGATTTGCTGCAGTGCGTCCGCTCCGCCGCCGGGAACCAGCCCCATGAAATTACCTGCGACAGTAGTAGTGAACTGGGTGAATTGATAGGCAAACTCGGGTGTGCGCATGCCTCCCGGCCCCATCTGGCTGGCGAATCGGAAGTAGCCGGGCACATCGGGCCCCGCCTTTCCGAGCTTCATCGTCTGCGCTGCGAGCTTTGGGTAGCTTCCAGCGGCGCCGGCCATCTTGCTCAACTTCAGCCCCGCTCCAAAAGCGGCGACGCCACACGCCAGTGTGACAGCATCAGTAATGACCGTCGGATCGGTAAGGGCCGAGAGAAAGCTGCCGGTCGTTCCCACGGCAGAGAGGTAGTGACTGGCAAGTCCGATGCCACCGAGGATCAATGCAGGGAGCGCGAGGAACTGGAGCCCGGGAATCAGAGACAGCAGCCCCAGCACGGTGCTGGCGAATCCAGCGATATCTCCGATGAACTGCAGCAGGGGCGCCAGTTCCTTGAGCGCTTCCTTGACCTCTTTGAGGATCGCGTCTTGCAACTCGGAGATTTTTTCCGCCAAGTCGACAATCGCCTGGGCAATCTTGTCCCAAACACCCGGCTCATTGGGTGCGATGTCCATCGCGTGCTTGAGCCGGTCAGCGACGGTCTCGCCTTCCTCAACGTATCGCTCCCGCAGACGCTCTGCCCGCCCACGTACCGCCTCTAGATCAGCGTTGGCGGTGTGCAGTAGCTTCTCTTTGCCACTACGCCTCGCCTCCTGTCGCTCCTGCTCCTCCTTTTCCCCGGACGTCTTCCCTGGCGAGACATCCAGGAAGCCAGGTTTGGGTGGCATTCGGTCCAGTGCTCGCTGTAACCCGGCCGCCCTGTCCTTGGCGTCCTGGGCCTCGCCCTCGAGTTGCTCCGCGTAACGCTGATGGTCACGCATGTACCGAGCCCAGTTCTCCAACGCCTCGGCGGCATCGGAGAACGAGTCGCGTGCGTCATTAACCTTGGGTCGGAAGTCGTCATGGAATTGCTCGCGGAACGTCTCGGCGGTCTTACCCTTCCATGCGCCGCGGCCAGTGCCGTTGAGGACGTCGGCGATGTCGTGCAACGCGCGCGCCGTTCGGCGGACGATGTCTGCCACATGCGTGGCGTCCATCTGGTTCCCCGGGCAAGGACAGAACCCGATCGCAGGGAAGCGGGCATCGGCGACCGGGTCGGTGCGCAGCCAGACTGGCTGGGCGTAATCGGTCACTTCTTTTCGCCCTTCGCGGACTTGACTTTCTCCAGTTCATGAGCGAACTGCTCGTCCAGTTCCTCAAAGCTCTTCTTGATGTGACCCAACGCCTTCGCTGCGGACTTAGAGAATTTCGATAGTTGCTTGATTCCGTAGGACCATTCGTCACCGAAGTCGTCCATACGTCTGGCAAGTTTCGACACACCCATCGAGGCACCGTCGACGTCCCCCATCTCCCGGCACGGCGCTGTCATGAGCTCATGGATGTGCCGGATATCCTTTTGCGTCTTCACCAACATTTCGAAGTCGATGTACAGATCGCTCACGGTTCCCCGGTTCCTCTTCGATCATTTTCTTCTCGCTGGCGCCATGTGATGCCGAGACGCACAGGACGTTAGCGGTTGACGACCTGGATCTCCTGCACTGCCATGTCCTGAGTCGTCTCAAACGTGCCGTCTGGCAGTTCGCCCTTCGCCCCGCCCGATCCCTGCCACGAGATCTGCCAGGCGATCGATGCCCTCATCCGGTACGGCCGACCGTCGTTGACGCGGAGGGGTGAGACTCCAAGCGACACCGATGTGACGCCAGCCGTGGATGCCCGATTACGGTCGCGCCGATCCGCCAGCGGGCCACCCAAGGGGACTGGGCATATGAAGTTTCGACAACGCCGGCTCCGCGTCGGAGCCTTCGACCACCGTGACGGTCTGACCGACGTCGAACTGGCCAGTGTCGCTCTAAAGGAGGATTGCGCAACCTGGGGTCCACGGACGGCCTCTGCGCTGAAACCACGGGGTGCGGTGGGGGCAAGACTCCCACCCCACCGCACCCCCGGTAACCCAAGCAGCCGCTAACCCTTCTGGCTCCGCGCCAGTTCCTCGTCCAGGTTTTCGTAGGCCTGCTTGGCCTTCTTCAGGAACTCGGAGAGGCCGTGGAGGCCTTGGATGGTCTTCACGGCGCCCTTGGCGAAGTCCTTCATGGAGTCCTCGTAGGCGCCGGAGGCCTTCTGAGTGGAGAAGCCGTTCTCCACCAACTGCTTGACCCGCTTCTCGACGGACTTGATCTGGTCCTCGAGGTGGTGCATGTCCTTGAGAAGATCGCCTGCGGTCTTCTCCATCTCGGCATAAGTGAGGTCTGTGTCCTTGCCGCTCTTGCCCATGACGGCTCCCTCCCGTTTTGTTCGCCGCAGGGACTGCCCCCGTGGCTCTGTGGCGCGGATGTATCGGCCGCGTCGACCGCATCGACCGCATCGGCCGGCAGCCCTCGTCCGGCCGTCCGCATGAGCAAAGATCTTACGGGTGGGGCCCGTGGGGATACAGGGACGCCAGTTGGAGGAAACGTGAACCGGTGCACATCCCGTGCACCGGGGAACCACCCGACGGTTAAGGTCACTTCGACTGTGTTCTGCGCTCCGGGGGTGGCCCGAGCACTGCGAGGAGGACGAGTGTGCGCCTGAGTCTGACCGTCGTCGACCCGCTCGGCGGCACCAGTGCCGACGTCGTACTCGACGCCGATCCGGAGTCGTCGGTCGGCGATGTCACCCGGGAACTGGCCGAGCACCTCGGGCTCGGCGGCGGTGCGCAGATCATCTCTCTCGCGGGACACCAGCAGGGGGCCGGGCACGGACCCGGCGGGGCTCCGCAGGCGTACGTCGACGGCTATCCCCTCGATCCCGGCGCCACCGTCGTCGGTTCGCCGCTGCGCGAGGGAGCCGTCGTCAGCCTGCACGATCCCGCGGGCTGCCTGCTCGGAGAGCCCACCGGCGTCGTCGAGTTCAGGGTGGCCGGCGGGCCCGGGGCCGGGGCCGTGCACCGGCTCGGTGTGGGACGGTACGACATCGGCAGCGGGACCACCGCGCACCTGCGCATCGACGACCCCGAACTCGACGACCGTGCCGCCACGTTGTCCATCGCCATCGACGGCACCTGCGAGGTCGCCCTGCACGGCGAGCGCGGCGGAAAAGTCGAAAAGGTCAACAAGGGCGACAAGAAGGAGAGCCGTCGTTCCGGTGTCCGGCTCGACGGCGAGGACTTCGACGGTGGCGACTGGCCACTCGGAGCCCAACTCGCGCTCGGCAACAGCCTGCTGGAGATCACCCGTTACAACCCGCCGAACGCGGCCCTGAAGTGGTCGGACGACGGTGCCGGCCTCGACTACAACCGGCCTCCCCGGCTGCGCCCGGCCGAACGCAAGACGCACTTCCGGCTGCCCAATCCGCCCGGGGAGTACGAGGCACGCCCGCTGCCGTGGCTGATGGCGCTGATGCCGCTGGTGGGCGCCGTGGTCTCGGTCATGATCTTCGGCCGCTGGTACTACATGATCATGGCCCTGATGAGCCCGCTGATGCTCATCGCCAACTACTTCATGGACAAGAAGCAGGGCCGCAAGTCCCATGCGAAGCAGGTCAAGGAGTACAAGGAGCACAAGGAGCGGATCGAGGAGGAGGCCCTTGAGGCGCTGCGCACGGAGCGGCTCGACCGGCGGGACGCCATCCCCGACCCGGCCGCCGTCCTCGCCTTCGCCACCGGCCCCCGCACCCGTCTGTGGGAGCGCCGGCGCGCCGACGCCGACCACCTGCTGATCCGCGTCGGCACCGGCCGGGTGCGCTCCGAGGTCGTGCTCGACGACCCCGAGCAGGACGAGCACAAGCGTGAGGTCACCTGGCGCATCGAGGACTCACCGGTGGCGCTGCCGCTGAAGGACCTCGGTGTCGTCGGCATCGCCGGACCCGGTGACTCCGCGCAGGCGCTGGGCAGATGGGCCGTCGCGCAGACGGCGGTGCTGCACAGCCCCATGGACGTGCAGTTCTACGTCCTCACCGAGAACGACGCGCACTCCCGCTGGGACTGGGTGCGCTGGCTGCCGCACGCCCGCCCCTCGGGCGGTCAGGACGTCAACGTACTGATAGGGACCGACTCCGAGACCGTCGGCGCCCGCGTCGGCGAGCTGACCCAGTTGCTGGACGCCCGGCAGAAGGCACTGAAGGAGAAGGGCAACCGGACTGACGGGCCGGCCTTCTCCGACCCCGACATCGTCGTGGTCTGGGACGGATCCCGCCGGCTGCGCTCGCTGCCCGGGGTGGTGCGGCTGCTGCGCGAGGGCCCGGCCGTCTCCCTGTACGCGATCTGCCTCGACGAGGAGGAGCGGTTCCTGCCGGGCGAGTGCCAGGCGGTCGTGCTCGCCGAGCCGCGTCGTACCGACGACAGCGCCGCCGTCCCGGAATCCGCTCCGCAGGCGGCCGTCGGTGGCTTCCCCTCCTTCCAGGCCTGGCACCAGACGGCGCAGCAGGGCGAACAGGCCACCGAGAAGGCCCTCGAACTGCGGCTGCGCGTGGAGCAGACCGATGCCCGGCGACGGCGGGACGTACGGCCCGACTTCGTCTCCGCGGCCTGGTGCGCACGGGTGTCCCGCTCCCTGTCGTCGCTGCGCGACATCAGCGGCGAGACCGAGGACTCCGCCCTGCCGGCCGCCAGCCGGCTGCTCGACGTGCTGCACCTCGAGCCGCCCACGCGGGACGCGATCGCCGCGCGCTGGCGGACGGGCGGGCAGTCGACGATGGCGGTCATCGGCGAGTCGTACGACGGCCCGTTCGGCATCGACCTGCGGCGCGACGGCCCGCACGGTCTGATCGCCGGTACGACCGGTTCCGGAAAGTCGGAGCTGCTCCAGACCATCGTGGCGGCGCTCGCGGTGGCGAACACGCCCGAGAACATGACGTTCGTGCTCGTCGACTACAAGGGCGGCTCGGCGTTCAAGGACTGTGTGAAGCTGCCGCACACCGTCGGCATGGTCACCGACCTCGACGCGCACCTCGTCGAGCGTGCCCTGGAGTCGCTGGGGGCCGAGCTGAAGCGGCGCGAGCACATCCTCGCCGCCGCCGACGCCAAGGACATCGAGGACTACCAGGATCTGGTGCGCCGGGATCCGTCGCACGCGTCCGTGCCCCGACTGCTCATCGTCATCGACGAGTTCGCGTCCATGGTGCGAGACCTGCCGGACTTCGTCACCGGCCTGGTCAACATCGCCCAGCGCGGCCGGTCCCTGGGCATCCACCTGCTGCTGGCCACGCAGCGGCCCAGCGGCGTGGTCTCCCCCGAGATCCGCGCCAACACCAACCTGCGCATCGCACTGCGCGTGACCGACGCCGGCGAGTCCACGGACGTCATCGACGCGCCCGAGGCCGGGCACATCTCCAAGAGCACACCGGGCCGTGCGTACGTCCGCCTGGGGCACGCGTCCCTGATCCCCTTCCAGTCCGGCCGCGTCGGCGGACGGCGGCCCGGCGCGGCCGACCCGCAGGCACTGGCCCCCTGGGCAGGCCCGCTGAGCTGGGAGGACCTGGGGCGCGCGGCACTGCGCAAGCCCAAGTCCGAGGCGCGCGAGGACGACGAGATCACGGACCTGAAGGTTCTGGTCGACGCCGTGCGGGAGGCCAACCGGACGCTCGCCATCCCCGCCCAGCACTCCCCCTGGCTGCCCGCCCTGGAGGAGACCCTGCTCCTCGACGACATTCCGGCGGTACAGGCCCAGGGCGCGCTGCCCGCCGCCCCGTACGGCGTGGAGGACCTGCCCTCCGACCAGGCCCGGCGCCCGGTGGCCGTGGACTTCGCCACCTTCGGGCATCTGCTCGTCGGCGGCGCGCCGCGCACCGGCCGCTCGCAGTTGCTGCGTACCATCGCCGGCTCGCTGGGCCGGACGCACTCCTGCGCCGACGTCCACCTGTACGGCATCGACTGCGGCAACGGCGCCCTGAACGCGCTGACCCGGCTGCCGCACTGCGGCGCGGTCGTGGGGCGCAACCAACTGGAGCGTGTCGTCCGGCTCTTCACCCGGCTGACCGGCGAACTCAACCGGCGCCAGGACCTGCTGGCCGAGAAGGGCTTCGCCGACATCGGCGAGCAGCGGGCCGCGGTCGCCGAGGACGAGCGGCTGCCGCACATCGTGCTGCTGCTCGACCGCTGGGAGGGCTGGCTGCCCACGCTGGGCGAGTACGACCACGGGGACCTGACCGACCAGCTCTTCGCGATGATGCGGGAGGGCGCGAGCGTGGGCCTGCACGTGGTGCTCACCGGTGACCGGCAGGTGCTGTCGGGACGGATCTCCTCCCTCACGGAGGACAAGTACGGTCTGCGGCTCGCGGACCGAGGCGACTTCTCGATGCTGGACATCAACGCCCGCAAGGTTCCCGAGGAGATCCCCCCGGGCCGGGCCTTCCGCGCCGAGACCGCCGCGGAGACGCAGTTCGCGCTGCTCTGCGAGGACACCACCGGTCAGGGCCAGGCGGCCGCGCTCATGGCCATCGGCGACGCGGCGGCGGCCCGGGACGCGGACGTGCCGCGATCCCGGCGGCCGTTCCGGGTGGACGTGCTGCCCAGCCGGATCTCCTTCGCGGACGCCTGGGCGATGCGCGACCCGGCGACGTCCTCGCCGCTGTGGGCTCTGGTGGGTGTCGGCGGTGACGAACTCACCGCGTTCGGGCCCGATCTGGCCGAGGGCGTACCGGCGTTCGTGATCGGCGGCCCGGCCAAGTCGGGCCGCAGCACGACGCTGATGAACGTCGCACGGTCCTATCTGGCCCAGGGCGTACGGCTCGTCGTCGCGGCGCCGCGACAGTCGCCGTTGCGCGAACTGGAGGGCCAGGAGGGCGTGTTGCGGGTGTTCACGGGCCGCGACATCGACGAGGACGAGTTGGAGGAGGCCATCAAGCCCGCCACGCCCGAGCAGCCGATCGCCGTCCTGGTGGACGACGCCGAAGTCCTGGACGACTGCGACGCGGAGGACGTCTTCAAGCGCATCATCGAGCGCGGCGCCGAGGAGGGTCTCGCCGTCGTCATCGCCGGTGACGAGGAGGAGATCTGCGACGGCTTCTCCGGCTGGCAGGTCGACGCGAAGAAGGCCCGCCGCGGCATCCTGCTCTCCCCGCAGGACAGTTCCGCGGGCGAGCTGATCGGCATCCGCACGACCCGCAGCATGGTCGGCGGCCCGGTCACTCCCGGCAAGGGGATGCTCCACCTGGGCAGCGGCGAGCACATGACCGTGACGACACCGAACTAGCGTCCGGTGCCGGACACTTCCGTCAGTCGGCCTTCGACAGCCGCGCCACCGGGTTCCCCTCCGCGGAGCTGTCCGACGTGTACTTGAGGTCGTCGCCGACCGGGGTGAGGCGGACCGTGTGCGGGGCGGGGTTGCAGCCCGAGTGGTTGGTCCTGGCACCCCGGGAGACGGCGACCAGCTGGGTGTTCGTCACCTGCTTCAGGGTGAGTACGTCGTCGCAGACGCCGCCGAGCTGGTCCGTCTGGTGGAGGGTGCCCAGTTCCCGGCCCACGGCGGCCTGGTGGACGGTCAGCCGGAAGTCGCCGAGGGGCAGGGTGCCGTCGAGGGCGGTGCCCTGGCCCTCCCAGGTGCCGAGGTAGCGGGCGGGTACGGGCGAGGCGGTGGTGGTCGGTCCGGTGGAGCGGTGGTCGCCGCCCGCGGTGGCGGCCGGTGTCGGTGTCCCGCCGGGGCCGGCGCCCGCGCTGTCGGCGCGGTCGTCCCGGAACGGGAACAGCCACAGCGAACCGACGGTCACCGCCGCCAGCGCGCCCGCGACCGCGAGGACCACGGTGCAGCTCAGGCGGCGGCCCCGGCCGTCGGCGCCGGGCGCGGCCTTGCCGGCCACGGTGACGGAAAACCTGCCGGGACCGGCCGGCGCGGTGGTCCCCAGCGGCGGCGCGTCCTGCGGGCTGGAGTGGGTAGGGGGCGTCGCGGCTCCCATGGCCGCGACGTCCATGGCCGCGGCGCCCATGAGGGGTGGCGGGCCGAATCCGCCGCCGGGTACGGCTGGCGCGGGCTGCGGGGGCTCACCGGTGGCGACCGGGGCGGGGCCCGGCACCGAGACTCGGCTGAACCCCAGCGGACCGGACGCTGACAGGGGTGGCGGTTCCGCCGCCGTCGCCTCCAGGTTGAGCAGCGACACGGCGCTGCGGCTGACCTGTTCGACCAGGCGGGACGGAAGCCAGCCGGCCACGACCAGGCGGGAGGCGCCCTCGGGGGCGAGGCGGCGGGCCACCTCGCCGGGACCGGGGCGGGCGCCGGGGTCCTTGGCCAGGCAGGCCGCCGCCAGGTCCCGCAAGTCTCCCGACAGGGAGCCCAGTTCGGGTTCCTCGTGGACCACCTTGTAGAGGAGCGCCGCCGAGGAGTCGCCCGGGAACGGGGGCTCGCCCGTCGCGGCGTGCACCAGCACCGCGCCCAGGGAGAAGACGTCGGCCGCGCCTGTGACGCCCTTGCCGAGGATCTGCTCGGGCGACATGTAGCCGGGCGAGCCGACCGAGACGCCGGTCGAGGTCAGGGACGCGGTGCCGTCGGTGGCGCGGGCGATGCCGAAGTCGATCAGCAGCGGGCCGTCGAGGGTGAGCAGCACGTTGGACGGCTTCACGTCCCTGTGCACCAGGCCCAGTTCGTGCACCGCCGCAAGCGCCTCGGCCAGGCCCGCCCCCAGCACCCGTACGGAGTGCCCGGGCAGCGGGCCGGCCTCCGCGATCGCCGCGGCGAGGGAGGGGCCGGCCGCGTAGGCGGTGGCCACCCACGGCACCGGCGCCTCGGGGTCGGCGTCCAGGACCGGTGCGGTCCAGGCGCCGCCCACCCGGCGCGCGGCCTCGACCTCGCGGCGGAACCGGGCGCGGAACTCCTCGTCGAGCGCGAAGTGCGGGTGCACGATCTTCACCGCGACGGTGCGGCCGCCCCCGCTGCGGCCCAGGTAGACACGGCCCATGCCGCCGGAGCCCAGCCGGCCGAGCAGCCGGTAGGGACCCACGGTGGCGGGCTCGTCTGCTTCGAGCGGCTGCATGGCGTCCTCCCCCTCCCCCGTACGCCTCACAGCAGGGTAGTGCGCTACGGCCGCAGCAGCTCCACCTTCACGTCTGCCGGGAAGCCGGTCGTCGGGCCGACGCGCCGCGCGAACTCGGCCACCGCGGCGAGCTGCGGGTCGCCGAAGCTGAAGTCGAGGGTGGTGAAGTACCGCTCCAGGACCTCCTGGTCGAAGGCCTCCCAGCGGGCCGCCTGTTCGGCGACCTTGGCGACCTCCTCCAGGGACAGGTTGCGGGAGGCCAGGAAGGCCTCGTGCACCTTGCCGGTGATGTCCGGCTCGCGCTCGAGGTAGTCGCGCCGCGCCGCCCAGATCGCGAAGACGAACGGCAGTCCCGTCCACTCCTTCCACAGCTGCCCGAGGTCGTGCACCTCGAGTCCGTAGCGCGGGCCGTCGTGGAGGTTGGCGCGCAGGGCGGCGTCGCCGATGAGCACCGCCGCCTCCGCCTCCTGCATCATCAGGCTGAGGTCGGGCGGGCAGGTGTAGTAGTCGGGGGCCACCCCGTACCGCTCGGCCAGCAGCAGCTGGGCGAGGCGGACGGAGGTCCGGGAGGTCGACCCGAGGGCGACCCGGGCGCCGTCGAGCCGGTCCAGCGGGACCTGCGAGACGATCACGCACGACATCACCGGGCCGTCGCAGCCGACGGCGATGTCGGGGAAGGCGACCAGGTCGTCCGCGTGCTTGAGGAACTCGACGAGAGTGATCGGCCCGATGTCGAGTTCTCCCCGCACGAGCCGCTCGCTGAGCTTCTCCGGGGTGTCCTTCGTCAGCTCGAAGTCGAGGAGCGTGCCGGTTCTCGCGAGCCCCCAGTACAGGGGCAGGCAGTTGAGGAACTGGATGTGGCCGACGCGCGGCCGGGTGCGAGAATTGTCCACATCGTGAGGCTAGACCCTGCGCGGCGCCGTCCCCCGGCCGCCCCTGCCGCCGCCCCCGGGGACCCCGATTGGCGGAGTCCCCGCCATGCTTCTGTGAGGCCCCGTCGATCTCGCTGCGTCAACCTCTCACCCGAACCTTCAAACATCCGGGTGAAGTGATCTTGACCTCTATTGCATTCGGCTGCCCACATGCTAGGCTCGCCAGCAAGTTGCAGTTTGGTTTCCCTTGCAGTACAGAGCCTGCGGAGCATGTGACCGCGGGCTCTGGTCGTTTTCAGACGTATGCAGTTGTGCGGCGATTTCGTTATCACACTTGCAGGTTCTGGAGCAGGGCGACCCTTTGAGCCCAAGGAGGGCTTATGGCTACCGGAACCGTGAAGTGGTTCAACGCCGAAAAGGGCTTTGGTTTCATCGCCCAGGAAGGCGGCGGCCCCGACGTCTTCGTCCACTACTCCGCAATCAACGCGACCGGTTTCCGCTCCCTCGAAGAGAACCAGCAGGTGAGCTTCGACGTCACCCAGGGTCCGAAGGGCCCGCAGGCGGAGAACGTCACCCCGGTCTGAGCGTTCGCGCGCAGTAATCCGATTTAAGTGCAGTACCCAAGGAGCCCCGCGCCGTCCGGCGACGGGGCTCCTGCCTTTCCCTGGCCGGGGCGGCCGGACCCCGGACATACCGCCCGGTGAATTCCCGGCGAACTCTTTCCGAGGCATCACCGGCCTTCCCGGAAATGAATGCCGCACCGCCCCGGAGATGACCGGAATGAGGCAAAAGCCGCGGCCGCGAGGGGGCGCCGCGGCGATTCGCACCATTGCGGACGCTACGCGTACAGCCCCTCCACCTCTTGTGCGAAGTCGCGCAGGATCGCCTCCCGGCGGAGCTTCATCGTCGGGGTCAGGTGGCCCGCCGGTTCCGTGAAGTCCACCGGGAGGACGGCGAAGCGGCGGATGGACTCCGGGCGGGAGACCAGTTTGTTCGCCTCGTTCACGGCGCGTTGCAGCACCGCCGCCAACTCGGGATCGTCGACGAGGAGTTTGGCGGGCACGGGGTGCTTGCCGTTCATCTGCCGCCAGTGGGTGATGCCTTCGGGATCCAGGGTGATCAGGGCGGAGACGTAGGGGCGGCGGTCACCCAGCACCATGCACTGGGAGATCAGCGGGTGGGCACGGAGCCAGTTCTCCAGGGGAGCCGGGGCGACGTTCTTGCCGCCCGCGGTGATCAGGATCTCCTTCTTCCGGCCCGTGATCGTCAGGTAGCCGTCGTCGTCCAGGCGGCCGATGTCGCCCGTCGAGAACCAGCCGTCGTGCGTCGCCGGCACCACCCCGCCCGCGTGCGGGTTCCAGTAGCCGCGCAGGACCTGGCGCCCGGCCAGCAGCACCTCGCCGTCCGCCGCGATACGCACCCGCGTGCCCGGCAGCGGCCAGCCGACCGTGCCCAGGCGGGGTTTCTGCGGGGGCGTCACCGTGGCCGCGCCCGTCGACTCGGTCAGGCCGTAGCCCTCGTAGACCTCGACGCCGGCACCCTCGTAGAACGCGGCCAGGCGGCGGCCCAGCGGGGAGCCGCCGCAGATGAGATAGCGCAGGCGGCCGCCGAGGGCGGCCCGGATGCGGCGGTAGAGGAGGGCGTCGTAGAAGGCGCGGGCCGTCCTCAGGGCGCGGCTGGGGCCGGGGCCCGTACCGTGCCGGCGGACCTCGGCCGCCTCGCCGTAGCGGCGGGCCACGTCGGCCGCGCGGTCGAAGGACGACGCCCGGCCGCCGCGCTCGGCGGTGGCGCGCGCGTTGTTGTAGACCTTCTCCAGCATGTACGGGATGGCCAGCAGGAACGTCGGCCGGAAGCTCGCCAGGTCCGCCAGCAGGTCCTCCGACTTCAGGCTCGGCGCGTGGCCCAGCCGGACGCCCGCACGGACGCAGGCGACCGCGACCATGCGGCCGAAGACGTGGGAGAGGGGCAGGAAGAGCAGCGTCGCGGCCTCCTCCGACGTCCTCGCCTTGAAGGCCGGGTAGAGGACCTCGATGGCGTTGTCGACCTCCGCGAGGAAGTTGCCGTGGCTCAGCGCGCAACCCTTGGGGTGGCCGGTCGTGCCCGAGGTGTAGACCAGGGTGGCGAGCGTGTCGGGCCCGAGGACGCCCCGGCGCACGGCGACCTCCTGGTCCGGGACGTCCGCGCCGCTCTCCGCCAGCCGGTCGAGGTGGCCCTTCTCCATGACCCACACATGGCGCAGGTCCATCAGGCGCTCGCGTTCCGGGCCGAGGGCCGCCGCCTGCCGGGCCTTCTCCGTCACCAGGGCGACCGCGCCGGAGTCCTGGAGGATCCAGCGGGTCTGGAAGACGGAGGACGTGGGGTAGACGGGGACCGTGACCAGACCGGCGGCCCAGGCGGCGAAGTCCAGGAGGGTCCACTCGTACCTCGTGCGCGCCATGACCGCGATCCGGTCGCCCGGCGCCAGGCCCTCCGCGATCAGGCCCTTGGCCATCGCCAGTACCTGGTCGGCGAACTGCGCGGCGGTCAGATGCGTCCAGCCGCCGTCGGCGTCCCGGCGGCTGACGACCTGGCGGCCGGGGTCGGCGGCCGCGTTCTCGAACGGCAGGTCGGCCAGCGAGCCGTGCGTCACCGGCGGCACCAGCGGGGGGACGTACGCCTCGCGCACCTCGCCGTCCAGCCGGCGGGTCTGCGGCGGCACGAACGCCGGGACCGCGTCGGGGTCGTAGTCGAACCCCGACGCGGGCGAAGGGGCCGGGCCGTGGGACGACGGGGACGAGTACGAGAGAGGCATGGCGGCTCCTGGGGCTTGCGGCTGCGCGCTGCTCTGCTGCACCTCGTACGCGCCGCGCTTACCGAGTCGTTCACCGGTGGTGCGCGCTCTTGGGGTGTTACCGCCGGTTGCAAACGCGATCGTACGGGGCCGGGATGGGGAGTTCGTGCGGGTTCGGGAAGGGTCCGGAGACGGTCCGGGGCAGGGGTGCGTACTCCCCCACCCCCGGATGCCCGCGCCCCGGCACATACTTACCTCCGGTAACCTGACTTTCGGATGAGTGAGGTGAGCCTGTGGGGAGAGGGGACTTGGCCGACCGCTTCACGGGCTTCGCCCGCACCGCGTCCGCGCCGGACCTCCATCTGGCGACGGCTCTGGCCCGCGGCGCCCTGCGCTCCCCCTTCAAACGGCCCCGCCCCGACGCCCCCTTCCCCCGCACCCGGCTCGTACTGCCCTCCGTCCGCGTCGACCTCGCGCGACTGGCCGCCTACGAGCGGGTGTGCGGCTTCGCGACCGGCGACGACGCGCTGCCGATCACCTATCCGCACGTACTCGGCTTCCCGGCGGCCATGAGCCTGATGAGCGGCGGGGACTTCCCGCTGCCGCTGCTCGGACTGGTGCACACCTCGGTCGACATCACCCGGCACACCACCCTGCCCGCCACGGGCGTGTACGAAGTGGCCGTGCACATCGCCGGGTTGGCACCGCACAGGCGCGGCACCGAGGCCGCCGTCGCCACCGTGCTGAGGGCAGCGGGCGGCGACGTCGTATGGGAGTCGACGAGCACGTACCTGGCCCGCCACCGCACCGACGGGCCCGCGCCCGAGCCCGCGCGGCGGGAACACGAACCCCTGCCCGCCGTCGCCGAGTGGCGCCTCGGACCGGACGTGGGGCGGCGCTACGCGGCCGCCTCCGGGGACCGCAACCCGATCCACCTCCACCCGCTCACCGCCCGCCTGTTCGGCTTCCCGCGGGCGATCGCACACGGCATGTGGACCGTCGCCCGCTGCCTCGCCGCCCACGGCACCCCCGAAGCCGCCCTGGTCCGGGCGGAGTTCAGATCCCCGGTGCTGCTGCCCGGCACGGTCGTCCACACCGCCGACGGCATCGGCCGCTTCGGGCTGCGCGATCCCGCCGGACAGCGGGTCCATCTGAGGGGCGAGGTGCTTCCGCCACTCACGTGAGTGCGGTCGGCGCGGTGAGCTCGTCGGCGGGCGGGGTCCACGGCCGGTCCTCCATGAGGTCACCCAGGCCCGCCCACGCGAAGTTCATCAGGGTCGCCGCCGACTGGCGGGCCGAGACGCCCGGGGTGGCGTTGGCCCAGTCGGCGAGGGACTCGGCGGCGCCGGCCAGGGCCTCGGCGAGCCCGGCGACCTCGCGCTCCGGCAGACCGGGGTCGCGGTGGGCCTCACGGGCGGCGACGAGGATCAACTGGGTGACGAACTCCACGATCTCCGCGCGCATCGCGGCGATCTCGGCCGCGAACGGCTCCCCGTACGTACGGGCCTGCAAGTGGAGCACCGCCCAGCCCTCCGGGTGCCGCGCGGTGTGCGTGAAGAACGCCCGCAGCCCTTCCCAGAGTTGACGGTCGGCGGGCAGCCCCGGGCGGACTCCGGCGCGGACCGCCTCGGTCAGGGCGGCGGCCTCGCGGCGGATGCAGGCGGTGAAGAGGTCTTCCTTGGAGTTCAGGTACAGATAGACCAACGGCTTGGAGACGCCCGCCAGTTCGGCTATCTCGTCCATCGACGCGGCGGTGTAGCCGCGCCGCCCGAAGATCTGGACTGCGGCGTCGAGCATCTGCTGCTCACGCACCGCTCTCGGCATCCGCCTGGTCCTCACGGCACCCATGGGGGCAAGCCTACGGTTCAGGCACCGGCCCCACGGCCGCGCGGACGCCGCACCGACCGGATCAGGACGTCAGGACGCCTGCCCCTGAGCCTGCTCCCGGGGCTGCGCCTGGGCCCGCGCCCGGTCGTCGGCGAGGTCCTCCTGGCCCGCGTTGGCCTCGAAGCCCGCCTTCATGCGGTCCACCCGCGCGGACACCTGCACCGACGCCCGGTCCCGCTCCTTGCGTAGGACGACGAAGCTGATCGGGGCCGAGATCACCAGGGCGAGGGTGACGATCCACAGCCCGTTGGAGTTGCCGAGACCGCGCGGGGCGATACCGGAGTAGACGAGGCCCCAGACGACCACGAGGCAGCCCACGAAGATCCCGAGGCGCATCAGTGTGTAGCGGAGCATCTCAATCCACTCTTCCGTTCCGAAGGTTCCCAAAGGGGCACCGTCCAGTGAAGCACGCCGGGCGCCGAACCACGCAGGGGGGTGCCAAGGACCGGTAAAGCCTCAGGTCAGCGGCAGGAGCATGATCACGTCGTCCCGGTCGTCGCCCGGCTCCACCCGGATGGCGCCGGGCACCCGCCCGACCTCCTTGTAGCCGCAGGAGGCGTAGAACCGCTCCAGGCCGAGCCCGCCCCGGCAGGTGAGCCGGATCGCGTCGATGCCCGGGACGCCGCGGGCCGCGTCCGCGGCGGCCGCCAGCAGGTCCCGTCCGTAGCCCCGGCCCTGGTGGCGCGGGTGCACCATCACCGTGTAGAGCCAGAGCCAGTGCGTCATCAGCGGGTGGGTGTTGAAGGTCAGGAAGGCGGTGGCGGCGACCCGCCCCTCCTCGTCGTGGCCGACCAGGAGCCGGGAGCGGCCCTCCGCCAGCGCCACGAAATGCCGCACCACCTCCGGGCGTATCTCCTCCCGCCTCGCGGGCGGCACGAAGCCGACCGCTCCGCCGGCGTTCGTGACATCGGCCCACAGGTCGAGGATGCCGTCGCGCAGGGCGGCATCGATGGCGGGATCAAGAGTGAAAGTAAGGGGCATTGGGCGATGGTATCTATTACACGAGAGTGCGCGCAGCCACTTTCAGGTCGGAGACCAGCCCCCGGTACGCAGCCTCCCGGTCGTCCGCGCGCAGCACCGACGAGGGGTGCACGGTCGGCACCAGACGCTCCCGGCGCCCGTGGATCTCCGCCTCCAGCACCGTCCCGCGCACTTCGGTCACCCGGAACGACGAGCCCAGCAGCGCCTTGCCGGCCGTCGCGCCCAGGACCACGATCAGCTCGGGCTCCACGAGCCCGAGCTCGGCCGCCAGCCAGGGCCCGCACGCCGCCGTCTCGCGCAGGCTCGGCGCCTTGTGGATACGGCGCTTGCCGGGCCCGGACCGGGTGAACTTGAAGTGCTTGACCGCGTTGGTGACATACGTCTCGCCCGGGTCGATGCCCGCCTCGGCCAGCGCCCGGTCCAGCAGCTTCCCGGCGGGCCCGACGAACGGCCGGCCCCGCCGGTCCTCCTGGTCCCCGGGCTGCTCGCCGACGAGCATGACCCGGGCGCCGGTGTCCCCGGCGCCGAACACGGTCTGCGTGGCGTCCCGGTGCAGCGGGCAGCCCCGGCAGCCCGCGGCCGCCTCGCGGAGGGCGGCCAGATCGGCGTGCTCGGGGACGAAGGGCGCGGCGGTGTAGGCGTCCTCGGGCGCCTTCGTGGTGGCCATGCCGGACGGGTACCCGCCCGGCCGGCGGCGTCACGGGGTGCGCGGAACGCGCGGGCTCACACCCGCATCGGCTGCGGCGACTCGCGGCGCGCCGGGTCCGGGCCCTCGTACTCCCGGATGATCTCGTAGCGCGTGTTGCGCTCCACCGGGCGGAAGCCTGCGTCGCGGATCAGCTCCAGCAGGTCCTCGCGGGTCAGCTTGTTCGGGGTGCCGAAGTTGTCCGCGTCGTGCGTGATCTTGTACTCGACCACCGAGCCGTCTATGTCGTCCGCGCCGTGCTGGAGGGCGAGCTGCGCGGTCTGCACGCCGTGCATCACCCAGAACACCTTGACGTGCGGGACGTTGTCGAAGAGCAGCCGCGAGACGGCGAAGGTCTTCAGCGCCTCCGCGCCCGTCGCCATGGTGGTACGGGCCTGGAGGCGGTTGCGGACCTTGCCGTCCTGCATGTCGACGAAGTCGTGCTGGTAGCGCAGCGGGATGAAGACCTGGAACCCGCCGGTCTCGTCCTGGAGTTCACGCAGCCGCAGCACGTGGTCCACGCGGTGGCGGGGCTCCTCGATGTGCCCGTAGAGCATGGTGCTCGGGGTCTTCAGGCCCTTCTCGTGCGCCAGCCGGTGGATGCGCGACCAGTCCTCCCAGTGGGTGCGGTGGTCGACGATGTGCTGCCGGACCTCCCAGTCGAAGATCTCCGCGCCGCCGCCGGTCAGGGACTCCAGACCGGCGTCGATCAACTCGTCGAGGATCTCGGAGGCGGACAGCCCGGAGATCGTCTCGAAGTGGTGGATCTCGGTGGCCGTGAACGCCTTCAGCGACACGTCCGGCAGCGCGGCCTTCAACTCGCGCAGGGAACGCGGGTAGTAGCGCCACGGCAGGTTCGGGTGCAGGCCGTTGACGATGTGCAGCTCGGTGAGGTTCTCCGACTCCATCGCCTTGGCCAGCTTCACGGCCTCCTCGATGCGCATCGTGTACGCGTCCTTCTCGCCCGGCTTGCGCTGGAAGGAGCAGTACGCGCAGGACGCGGTGCACACGTTCGTCATGTTGAGGTGCCGGTTGACGTTGAAGTGCACCACGTCGCCGTTCTTGCGGGTGCGCACCTCGTGGGCGAGGCCGCCGAGCCACGCCAGGTCGTCCGACTCGTACAGCGCGATGCCGTCCTCACGGGTCAGGCGGACGCCCGCCCTGACCTTCTCCTCCAGCTCGCGCTTGAGCCCGACGTCCATGCCTCTACCTCTTTCCTGAAGACTGCGACCACCGTACGCCTGAAGGATCAGACCTCCTCGGGCAGCTCACCCACCCGGTTCTCCCACTTCGTGGACAGCACGATGGTGGTACGGGTCCGGGAGACGCCCTTGGTCCCGGACAGCCGCCGGATGATGCTCTCCAGTCCGTCGACGTCCGAGGCGCGCACCTTGAGCATGAAGGAGTCGTCGCCGGCGATGAACCAGCAGTCCTCGATCTCGGAGAGGTCCTTCAGCCGCTGTGCCACGTCCTCGTGGTCGGCGGCGTCGGAGAGCGAGATGCCGATCAGGGCGGTGACGCCGAGACCGAGCGAGGCGGCGTCCACGGTGGCGCGGTAGCCGGTGATGACACCGGCCGCTTCCAGCCGGTTGATGCGGTCGGTGACGCTCGGTCCCGACAGGCCGACGAGGCGCCCCAGCTCCGCGTAAGAGGCCCGGCCGTTCTCCCTCAGGGCCTGGATGAGCTGCCTGTCCACCGCGTCCATGCGATCGAAGCCTTCCACTGAAGAGATCCGACGAGAGATCTGAAGAAAGTTCCTGAAGTGTCGAGTGGTACTGGTACTGCTTGAGCGCCGGCTGACGCTACGCGGGCCGGGAGCCGCCCAGTTCGCCCTCCCAGCGACGGTAGAGGCGGTGGGGCACGCCCACCGCGTCCAGGGCCCGGCCGGCGACGAAGTCCACGAGGTGCTGGATGTGCGTCGCCCCGGCGTAGAAGGCGGGCGAGGCGGGCAGGACGGTGGCGCCCGCGTCGTCCAGTGCCACCAGATGCCGCAGCGTCTGGCCGTTCAGCGGGGTCTCCCGTACGGCCACGACCAGCGGCCTGCCCTCCTTGAGGGTCACGCTCGCCGCCCGTTGCAGCAGATCCTTCGACAGCCCGAGGGCGACGCCCGCCACACAGGCCGTCGAGGCGGGCACGATCAGCATCCCCTGCGCCGGGTACGACCCCGAGGACGGACCGGCCGCCAGGTCACCGGCGCTCCAGTGCCGCACCCGGGTGATGTCCACGTCGAACGTGCCGGGCTTGCCGTCGGCGCCGAGAGACAGCCATTCCCGCAGGTCGTCCCGCCAGTGGGCGTCGCGGAAGGAGATGCCGGTCTCGTCGAGCAGGGTGAGCCGCGAGGCCCGGCTGACCACCAGGTCGACGCTCTGTCCGGCGTCGAGCAGCGCACGCAGCACAGCGGCCGCATACGGCGTGCCGGACGCTCCGGACACCCCCACGATCCAAGGCGCGCGCCGCGTTTCTCCTGGCTTCATGTGTCGAGCCTATCCGTCGGTGCTCGTGATCCAAACCGCGAGGGATCAGACCGTGAGACCGCGCACCAGCAGATCGAGCAGCGCGCACACGAAAAGGGCGATACCGATGAACCCGTTGACGCTGAAGAACGCCCGGTTGAGGCGGGACAGGTCGTGCGGGCGGACGATCGTGTGCTCGTAGACGAAGGCGCCCGCGACGACGACCAGGCCCAGCCAGAAGAAGGCGCCGGCGCCGGTGGCGACCGCGTACCAGACGAACAGCGCGGTGGTCACGAAGTGGCAGGCCCGCGCTCCCCAGATGGCGGCGGGGATGCCGAAGCGGGCCGGCACCGACTTCACGCCGATCTCGCGGTCGGTCTCCACGTCCTGGCAGGCGTAGATGAGGTCGAAGCCGCCGATCCAGATGCCGACGGCCAGGCCCAGGATCACCGCCTCCCAGGACCAGCTGCCGGAGATCGCCAGCCAGCCGCCGATCGGGCCCATCGCCTGGGCCAGGCCCAGGATGGCCTGCGGGAAGTTCGTGAACCGCTTGCCGTAGGGGTAGACCACCATCGGGACCACCGCGAGGGGCGCGAGGGCCAGGCAGAGCGGGTTGAGCAGGGCCGCGGCCGCCAGGAACACGACGAGCGCGATGAGCGCGCCCGTCCAGGCGTGCCGCACCGACATCGCGCCGGTCACCAGCTCGCGCCGCGCGGTGCGCGGGTTACGGGCGTCGATCTCCCGGTCGATGATCCGGTTGACCGCCATCGCGAACGTGCGCAGCCCCACCATCGCCACGGTGACGAGCAGCAGCCTGCCCCAGTGGATCGTCCTGTCCCACTCGTACATCGCGGTCAGGGAGGCGATGTAGGCGAAGGGCAGCGCGAAGATCGAGTGCTCGATCATCACCAGGCGCAGGAAGGCCCTGGTGCGTCCCGGCTGCGGGATCGCGGCAGACGCCGAGCTCACAGGCCGTACTCCTTCCAACGGCGGTCCACCAGGGCGGCCGTATCGGGGTCCGAGAGGACCATCTCCGGCCACCCGCCGTCCCGCGTGTAGCCCTCCTCGGGCAGCTTCTTCGTCGCGTCGATGCCTGCCTTGCCGCCCCAGAACTGCTGGTAGGAGGCGTGGTCGAGGTGGTCGACGGGGCCTTCCACGACCGTGAGGTCGCGGGCGTAGTCCGTGTTGCCCAGGGCCCGCCAGGCGACCTCGTGCAGATCGTGCACGTCGCAGTCGGCGTCCACGACCACGATCAGCTTGGTCAGCGACATCATGTGTGCCCCCCAGATGGCGTGCATCACCTTCTGGGCGTGCTTGGGGTACTTCTTGTCGATCGAGACGATCGCGCAGTTGTGGAATCCGCCCGCCTCGGGCAGGTGGTAGTCCACGATGTCCGGGACGATGATCTTCAGCAGGGGCAGGAAGAAGCGCTCGGTGGCACGGCCGAGCGGCCCGTCCTCCGTCGGGGGGCGGCCCACGACGATCGACTGGAGCAGGGGCCGCTTGCGCATCGTCACGCAGTCGATGGTCAGCGCCGGGAAGGGCTCCTGCGGGGTGTAGAAGCCGGTGTGGTCGCCGAACGGCCCCTCGGGCAGCATCTCGCCGGGTTCCAGCCAGCCCTCCAGGACGACCTCGGCGTTCGCCGGGACCTGGAGGGGGACGGTCTTGCAGTCGACCATCTCGATCCGCCTGCCCGCGATGAACCCGGCGAACAGGTACTCGTCGATGTCGCCGGGGAGCGGGGCGGTCGAGGCGTACGTCACGGCCGGGGGGCAGCCGAAGGCGATCGCCACCGGCAGCCGCTCCCCGCGCCGGGCGGCGACCTGGTAGTGGTTGCGGCTGTCCTTGTGGATCTGCCAGTGCATGCCGATGGTGCGCTTGTCGTGGCGCTGGAGGCGGTACAGGCCGAGATTGCGGACGCCGCTCTCCGGGTCCTTGGTGTGGGTGAGTCCCAGGTTGAAGAAGGAGCCGCCGTCCTGGGGCCAGGTGAAGAGGGCCGGCAGGGCGTCGAGGTCGACGTCGTCGCCGTGCAGGACGACCTCCTGCACGGGCGCGCTGTCGGACTTCACCTTCTTCGGCGGTACGTGCGTCATCGCGCCGAGCTTGCCGAACGCCTCGCGCACGCCCACGAAGCCGTGCGGCAGCTCGGGCCGCAGCAGCCCGCCGATCTTGTCGGAGATCTCGCCGTACGACTTCAGGCCGAGGGCCTTCAGCAGCCGCCGGTCGGTCCCGAAGACGTTCATGGCCAGGGGCATGGCGGAGCCGCGGACGTTCTCGAAGAGCAGCGCGGGGCCGCCCGACTTCTGCACCCGGTCGACGATCTCACCGACTTCCAGATACGGGTCGACCTCGGCCTTGATGCGCTTGAGGTCGCCCTCGCGCTCCAGCGCCCTGAGCAGGGAACGAAGATCGTCGTACGCCATGGGGTCCAGTATCCCCGAGCGGCTACCCTGGCCCCGTCACGGGGCCGGTGCAGGGCCCCTCCACCGCTTTCCAGGGGGCTTCTCGACATGCTCAGGGTGCTGCTGTACTACATCGTGCCGCTGGCACTGATGATCTACGCGTTCATCGACTGCCTGAACACGCCCGAGGACGAGGCCAAACACCTTCCCAAGGTCGCCTGGGTCTTCATCATCCTGCTCTTCCCGATCGTCGGCTCGATCGTCTGGCTCGCCGCGGGCAGGGACCGGCGCCCCCCGGCGAACGGCCGCACGCCCTCGGAGTGGCACCGCAACCAGCGGCTCGAGTACGTCGCCCCGGACGACAACCCGGCGTTCCTGAAGTCCCTCGCCGAGGAGAACAAGAAGGACGAGGACCTGCTGAAGAACTGGGAGGCCGATCTGCGCCGCCGCGAGGAGGAGCTGCGCCGCAAGGAGAACGGCGAGGAGCCGAAGAGCAACTGAGGCGCCGCCGGGGCGACGGGCCACCCCTGTTCGCCAACTCTCCACTGCACTGATGGGCCCGGCGACCGGGTCCGGCGGCGGCGCGGCCGGACCCGGGCCCGGCGTCTCGACCGCCGCGTCCGGCACGGACGCCCCGCCGCCCGGCGACCCCGGCGGCACGTCGCCGCCCGCCTTCTCCGCACCGGCGGACACACCGTCGCCCACCTCGCACGCCCCTCGCCCGACCCGCCGGAGGAGCCGCGTCCGTCGTCGGCGCCGCCGCCCGCGCCCCGGGTCCGCCGGCACGGCACGCTCGTGCTCGACGGCGACGCGATGCCCGGCGGGCTGGTGGCTGGACCAGAACCGGCCGGGGCCCTCGGTGGCCGGTGACGTGTTCACCGAGAGCTCGGGCACCCTGTCCAGCGACGGGGCGCTCGTCGCCTGGCGGGACCCGGGCCCGCCGTCGTACAGCCGGTGCGCCGCGCTCCTCAACGGCGAACGCGGTCGGCACTCACTGGACGTCCGGGTGGGCGACCGGGCGTGCGTCGGGACCTGGCAGCACCGCGTCGGCTGCGTCGAGGTGACCGCGATACCGGACGGGCGGCGCGTCGAGGTCGCGGCGACGGTGTGGGAGCAGCAAGGAACGGGGCGCCCACGAGCGGGCGCACGACGGCGGTACGGGCGCGGCTCTCCAGTGCTGCGACCGGAACGGTTCACCGGCTCGCGACGCTCGGCACGGCACTCCCCCAGCACCGGACGCCGCGAGCTTCCGGCAAACCTTTCAGGTCACAGCACTAGCGCAGCCGGGACGACGACAGGATCGACAGCAGGTGGGCCGGGACCATCACCCAGGTGATGGCGGCGAGGGCGACCAGCGCCCAGCGGGTGACGTCGGTACCGCCGGTGACGGTGTCGCCGATGGCCGCGGCGAGCAGGACCAGGGACGCCTCGACGCCGTTCGTCAGCCGGTGGATCTTGAACGCCGCGGCCAGCCGGCGCACCGTGGCCACGCCCTGCGAGCGCGGCCGGGTCGACTCGTCGTCGGCGACGGCCAGCCCGCGCCGGGCCCGGGCCACGTCGACCAGGTCGGTGGAGGCCTTCAGCAGGACCACGCCGAGGGCGGTCGCCAGGCCCAGCGACACCCAGCCGCCGAAGCCGGACCGGGCCGCGTGGAAGCCGGCGCCCACCATCAGGGCGGCGTCCGCGAGGTAGGCGCCGAGCCGGTCGACGTAGATGCCGGCCGCGCTGTTCTGGCCCTTCCAGCGGGCGACCTCGCCGTCCACGCAGTCGAAGAGGAGGAACAGCTGCATCAGCACGACGGCCAGGACGGCTCCGGTCAGGCCCGGGATCAGCAGCGCGGCGCCGGAGGCGATCCCGCACACCACCATGGTCCAGGTCAGCTGGTCCGGGGTGACCGGGGTGCGCACCAGGTGCCGGGTGAACCGCAGCGAGATCCTCCGCATGTACAGGCGGCCCGCCCAGTGCTCGCCGTTGCGGCTCGCCAGTTTCGCCTGCGGCTGGCAGACCTCCCGCAGCTCCTCCAGAACCGGAGCAGCGACCATGACCGTTCCCTCCCACCCACCGGGGCCAACTGCCGCGCGTGCGGCGATGATCGAGTCAGGGTACAGAGTGCGGCGCACGCGGTCTGCGGGGGCGGGCACCGGCCGTTGCCGTGCGGCGCACGCGTCAGCAAAGTGAGGGCATGGATCAGGAACAGGCACGCTCATGGCTCGCCACCGCCCTCGCCGAGGCCCGCGCCGGGCTGGCGGAAGGGGGCATCCCCATCGGAGCCGCGCTCTACGGAGCCGACGGCCACCTGCTCGGCCGCGGCCGCAACCGCCGTGTCCAGGACGGCGATCCCTCGACGCACGCGGAGACGGCCGCGTTCCGCGCCGCGGGACGGCAGCGCTCGTACCGCGGCACGACGATGGTGACGACCCTCTCGCCCTGCTGGTACTGCAGCGGCCTGGTCCGTCAGTTCGGCATCTCGCGGGTGGTGATCGGTGAGGCGGCCACGTTCCGGGGCGGGCACGACTGGCTCGCGGAGCACGGTGTGGAGATCGTGGTCCTGGACGACGCGGAGTGCGTCGCGCTGATGCGGGACTTCACCGGGAAGCATCCGGATCTGTGGAACGAGGACATTGGCGAGTAACCACTTCGATCAGGCGTTCGAAGCGGGCTCTCCAGCGCGGCTCCGACTCCGTCTCGCCCCGGAACTCGTGGGTGAAGCGGAGCACGGAGCCGTCCGCGCCGTCGCGCTCCAGGTGGAAGCGGATGCGGCCGCCGCCCTCCACGGTGTACTCGGCGACCCGGTCCACGTCCCACGCGGTGATCCGCCCGCTGCCGAGGCCGCGCAGGCTCACCGCGCCGCCGAGCCGGGGTTCCAGCTCGTCGGCATCGGTGAACCAGCGCGCGAGGCCCTCCGGTGTGGTCAGCTCCGGCCAGACCTGCTCCATGGGCCTGGGGAGCCGCACCAGGAAGGTGAGGAGGTGTGTGTTCCCGTGGATCCGGCTGGTGCCCTGTTCGATGGAACCGGTCATGACACCAGTGTCACCGAGGGGCCGGTCAGACGCCCGAGTACGAGTGCTTGCCGCTGACGAAGATGTTCACGCCGTAGTAGTTGAAGAGCCAGCAGCCGAACGCGATCAGCGCGATGTAGGCGGCCTTGCGGCCCTTCCAGCCGGCCGTGGAGCGGGCGTGCAGGTAGCAGGCGTAGGCGACCCAGGTGATGAAGGACCAGGTCTCCTTGGGGTCCCAGCCCCAGTAGCGGCCCCAGGCGGACTCGGCCCAGATGGCACCCGCGATGATCGTGAACGTCCACAGCGGGAAGACGGCGGCGTTGATGCGGTAGGAGAACTTGTCCAGGGACGCCGAGGCCGGCAGCCGCTCCAGGACCGAGGTCGCGAAGCGGCCGGGCTTCCCGCCGGAGGCGAGCTTGTTCTCGTAGGAGTCCTTGAACAGGTACAGCAGGGTGCCGACCGCGCCGACGTAGAAGACCGCGCCGCAGAAGATCGCGGTGGAGACGTGGATGTACAGCCAGTACGAGTGCAGGGCCGGGACCAGCTGGTCGCTCGCCGTGTAGAGCACGGTGACCGCGAGGCCGAGGTCGAGCAGGACGGTGGTGGTCAGGAACAGGCCGAGCCAGCGCACGTTCTTCTTCAGCGCGAGCAGCAGCAGGTAGACGCCGACCGCGACCGTGGAGAAGGTGATGTTGAACTCGTACATGTTGCCCCACGGCGCCCGCTGCACGGAGGCCGCGCGGGCGATCACGCCACCCAGGGCGAGGAGGAAGCCGAGGACGCTGAGGGACACCGCGATCCGACCGTACAGGTCGCCCTTCTCGTCGCCGCCGTGCGCGCCGGGCCCGTCGGGCACGTCGCGGGCGCCGGCGGCGGACCGCACGACGACCTTGGGGCGCTCCAGTACGGCGGTGCCCCCGGCGGACTTCACCGTCACGGCCGGCCCCTGCGCCTTGGCCGCGCCGTCCTTGGCGGTCAGCGCGGCGGCCGTGCGGGCCACCTTGCTGCGGCTGCCGAAGAGCCATTCGGTGATGTACGCGAAGAAGGCCAGGGTGTAGACGGCCATCGCGGAGTAGATCAGCGTGTTGCTGATGTTGGCCAGGTTCTCGTTGGACGCCGTGGCTAGCTCGGTCGCGGCGGCGAGAGTCATTTCTCCTCAGCCCCTTCGGCGGGTACGGGGGTGCCGGCGTCCGGCTCCCGGTCGGGGTCGGCGTCGGTCTGTGCGGGCGCCTTGTCGTGGACGAGGGCGGCCAGGTCGCCGAGCTCCTCGGGGAGTTTCGCGGACTCGCTGCGGCCCAGGCCCGCCATCTCGACGACGGTCACGCCGTCGGCGCCCCGTACGGCGCGCACCCAGACGCGGCGGCGCTGGATGAACAGGGAGCCGGCCAGTCCGGCGATGGCGGTGAGCGCGCCGGCGAGCGCCCAGCCGGTGCCGGGCTGCTGCACGATCTGGAAGCCGGCCCACTCCTTGATGTCCTTGTCGAAGGTGATGGAGCCGGCGCCGTTCGGCAGCGTCATGGTCTCGCCGGGCAGCAGCCGGGCGGCGACGATCTTGCCGTTGGCGTCCTTGAACTGCTTGAGGTTCGGGTTCTTGGTGTCGAGCTGGTAGACGTTCTGCGGGACGCCCGCGTCGACGCCCAGGTCGCCGTGGTAGCCGGTCAGCGCGAGGACGGGGAAGTCCAGCGCCGGGAACTGGGAGAACATCGTGCCCTTGCCGGCCCCGGCGAAGGTCGGCACGAAGAACGCGGAGAAGCCGAGCTGCTCGGACTTGCCCTGGGCGTTCTTGTAGCCGTCGAGCACCTTGATCGCGCCCTGCGAGGTGACGTTGGCGTCGACCGGCAGCAGCGGCACGGCCTGGTGGTAGACCACCTCGCCCTTGCCGTTCCGGACGGTGACGGTGGGGGCGTAGCCGTGGCTGACGAGGTAGACCCGGGCGTCGTCGACGCTCAGCGGGTGGTTGGGCGAGACGCTGGCCTTCTGCTCCTTGCCGTGGGCGCCCACGCTGTAGGTGATGTCCGCCCGGTACACGCGTGGCGTGCCCTTCTGCGGGCCGGTGCGCTCGTAGGTGCCGGTGAACTTCTTCAGGTTGAAGCTGAAGGGCACCAGGTCGTCGTCGTTGAAGAGGTTGCCGGACTTGAAGTCGTCGTACTGGGTGAGGGTGTTGGCGAAGCCGTCGCCCTCGACGATCAGCTTGTTGCCCTCGGTCTTGAACAACTGGCCGCAGGCGAAGGCGATCAGCATCACGATCAGCGCGATGTGGAAGACGAGGTTGCCCGCCTCGCGCAGGTAGCCCTTCTCGGCGGCGACGGCGTCACCCTCGGCCAGGGCGCGGAAGCGGCGCTGCTTGAGGATCTTCAGCGCGGTCTCGCGGACCTCCTCGGGGGCGGCGGCGGTGCGCCAGGTGGCGTACGCGGGCAGCCGGTCCAGCCGCTTGGGGGCGCCCGGCGGCCGACCGCGCAACTGGCCCACGAACTGCCAGGTGCGCGGCACGATGCAGCCGATGAGGGAGATGAACAGCAGGATGTAGATCGCGGAGAACCACACCGAGCTGTAGACGTGGAACAGGCCGAGCTTGTCGTAGAGGGGCGCGAGCGCCGTGTGCGCCTGCCTGAAGGCCTCGACCTTCAACGCGTCGGTGCCGCTCTGCGGGATCAGCGAGCCGGGGACGGCGCCGAGGGAGAGCAGGAACAGCAGCATCAGCGCGACGCGCATGGAGGTGAGCTGCCGCCAGAACCAGCGGGCCCAGCCGACGGTCTCCCGCCAGGTCCAGGCGAGCCGGCCGGCCAGTCCGGGCGCCCGGTTGCCGCCGAAGGAGCCGGGGACGGACGTCTCGGTGGGGGCGGTGGACAGCTGGGACCCGGCGGCGCCGAGGTCCTCGTCGCCGGGCGGCACCACCACCGGGGTCTCGTCGTCCGTCGTACTGGTTGGCGTCTTGCTCATGGATCAGATCCCCACAGTGAAGCCGGTGGACCACGTCTGCATCTCCTGCACCAGCCGGTCCCAGGCGCCGGTCAGCAGCAGCACGCCGGTCACGATCATCATCGTGCCGCCGACACGCATCACCCAGACATAGTGGCGCTTGACCCAGCCGAAGGCTCCCAGCGCCTTGCGGAAGGCGATCGCGGTGAGCACGAACGGGATGCCGAGGCCGGCGCAGTAGGCGACGGTCAGCAGGGCGCCGCGCCCGGCGCTGGCCTGGGTGGAGGAGAGCGCCACCACGGAGGCGAGGGTCGGGCCGATGCACGGGGTCCAGCCGACTCCGAACAGGGCCCCGAGGACGGGTGCGCCCACCAGGCCGGTGCTGGGGCGCGTGTGGAAGCGGAACTCACGCTGGGTCAGCCAGGGCATCAGGCCCATGAAGAAGACGCCCATGAGGATCATGAGCACGCCCAGCACCTTGGACAGGGTGCCCTTGTAGTCCTGGAGGGTCTGCCCGAAGAACCCGAACAGTGCCCCGCCGGAGACGAAGACCACGGTGAAGCCGAGGACGAAGAGGGCGGCGCCGGCGGTCATCCGTCCGCGCCGGGCCTCGGCCAGGTCCGTTCCGGTGACCCCGGTCACATAGGAGAGGTAGCCGGGGACGAGCGGCAGGACGCAGGGGGAGAAGAACGAGACGAGCCCGCCGAGTACGGCGATGGGCAGCGCGAGCAGCAGGGCTCCGCTGAACACCGTCTGATTGGGATCAGTGGCTGCGGCCAGTAGCACGACGGCTCACTTCTCCGCGACGACCGGGTCGAGCATCTTGCGCAGCTTGTTCTCGCTGAGCGCCTGGAGAGCGCGCGCGGCGATCTTCCCGTCCCGGTCGACGATGATCGTGGTGGGGATCATCTGCGGGTTCAGGGTGCCCTTCTGGAAGCGGAGCATGAGCTTGCCGGTCGGGTCGTACAGGCTCGGGTACGACACGTCGAACTGCTTCTCGAACGCGAGGGCCGGCTGGGTGCTGGTGTCGCGTGTGTTGATGCCGACGAACTGCACGCCCTTGCCGGCGGTGTCCTTGGCCACCTTCGCCAGGTTCGGCGCCTCGGCGCGGCACGGCGAGCACCAGGAGCCCCAGACGTTCAGGACGACGACCTTGCCCTTGTAGGAGCTCATGTCGAGCTGCTTGCCCTCGAGAGTCTTGCCGGACAGGTCGGGAGCGGGCATGCGGTCGCCCTTCGGCACGGTCGCGATGCCGTCGGCGCCGGTGATGAAGTTGGTGTTGCCCGAGCCGCCGGAGGTGCCGCCGGAGCCGCAGGCGGACAGGGCGAGTGCCAGAGCGGCGCCCCCGGCGGCGAGCAGGGCGGCGCGGCCACGGACACGGCTCGAACGCGTGCGGTGCGGACGGGGCGTGCGGTTCGCCCGGTTCGAGCACTGGGGGGCACGACTGACGGCACTCATGTGAAAAGTTTCGCATGCCCCTTCCGGGGATCTTGCACACCCCCCTCACGGCCGGAAAAGTGCATTTCAGGCTGCCTTCGACGGGCCCTCCGCGTTCGGCGTGCCGGCGCTGCCGGAATCTCCGAGGAACCCCTTCCAGCCACCGGCCGGCCGCTGCCCGACGTCGAGGGTGCGCAGCTTGGCCAGCACCTCCGGCTTCTGCACGTCCATCCAGTCGACGAACTGCCGGAAGGAGACCATGCGCACGTCGGCGCCCTTCTCCTTCTCCCGCGCGATGTGCTTGAAGGCCTCCTCGACGGAGTCCATGTAGATGCCGCCGTTCCACTGTTCGAAGTGGTTGCCTATGAAGTACGGCGCCCGGTTTGTCTCGTATGCCCGCCTGAAGCCCTGGATGTAGGCCTGCGCGGACTGCCTGCGCCAGCCCGGGTGGTTGTGGGCGGGAGCGTTGGTGGAGTTGACGGACTGGTTCGCGAGCATGTTGTAGTCCATCGAGAGGACCTCGAACCCGCGGCCGGGGAAGGGTATCTGCTGCAACGGCAGGTCCCAGATGCCCAGCCGCTTGTCCGGCCACACCTGGCGGCCGCCGGGCGAGGAGGCGTCGTAGCGCCAGCCGAGCTCGCCGGCGGTGGGCAGCAGTTGGTTCTGGCCGAGCAGGCAGGGGGTGCGGCCGCCGACGAGTTCCTTGTCGTAGTCGAAGGGCAGGGCGGGCAGATCGGTCCAGCCGGTGTTGGTCCGCCACTCCTTCACGAACGCCTTGGCCTGGTCGATCTCACTGCGCCACTGCTTGGGCGTCCAGCCCCCGACCGAGCCGTGGCCGGAGCAGAAGTGGCCATTGAAGTGGGTGCCGATCTCGTGGCCCTCGAGCCAGGCGCGGCGGACGTTGGTGAGCGTGGCCTTGACGTGGTCGTCGGTCAGATAGCCGATGTCCGAGGCGCCGCGCGGGTTGTTCGGCGGGTCGTACAGGCGCTTCTTCGACTCCGGCAGCAGGTAGAGCCCGGAGAGGAAGAAGGTCATGTGCGCCTCGTGCTGCCTGGCCAGGTCCAGGAAGCGCGGGAACAGTCCGTTGCCGACCTCGCCGGCCCCGTCCCAGGAGAAGACGACGAACTGCGGCGGGGTCTCGCCCGGCTCCAGCGGGACCGGCGCGGCCGGCTGGTGCGGTTGCTTGCCGGTGAACGAGGTCGAGCCGTCGCCGATGAGGCGGGCGGGAGGTGCCGTACGCGCACGCGCGCTGGGCGTGGTCGCGCTGGGGGAAGCGCCGGTGCGGCCCGGGTCCGAGGACTTGACGCTGCCGCAGCCCGTGAGCCCGACAGCGGCCGCGGCCCCCGCGCCGAGGCCGAGTAGTCCCCTTCGGGAGAAGGTGCGCATGAGATCCCCGATTCGTCACTGCCGCTGGTGGTCACTCACTCAGAGGCGGCGACGAACGCGGGGGTTCCGCGAGCCGATATGAATCTCACAACAAACGCAAAGGAAGAGTGCGGCACGGGCGAGACCTCGCGGTTCCGCCCGTGCCTTTCCCGTCCTTACGCGTCGTTCTCTACGCGCCGAAGGCCTTGCCCTGTCCCTTCACCGGCTTGGCGCCCGCGAGGAGATGAGCCGGCACCAGGTCGCGGGCCGGCTCGGTGTAGCCGACGGAGACGATGCGGTCGCCCCGGTAGGTGAACGTCGTCAGCGAGGCGAGCGTGCACTGCCGCTTGCGCGGGTCGTGCCACAGCCGCCGCCGCTCGACGTAGGAGCGCACGATCCAGATCGGCAGCTGGTGGCTGACGAGCACCGCCTCATGTCCGCGCGCCGTGTCCTTCGCCGCGTTCAGCGCGCCCATCATGCGCACCACCTGGTCGATGTACGGCTCGCCCCAGGACGGCTTGAACGGGTTGACCACGTGCTTCCAGTTGGCGGGCCGGCGCAGCGCGCCGTCGCCCACGCCGAAGGTCTTGCCCTGGAAGATGTTGGCCGCCTCGATCAGCCGCTCGTCGGTGGCGAGGTCGAGTCCGTGCGCCTTCGCTATCGGCGTCGCCGTCTCTTGCGCCCGCTCCAGCGGGGAGGCGACGACGTAGGTGATGTCGCGGGGGGCGAGGTGCTCGGCGACCCGCTCGGCCATCTTCCGCCCGAGCTCGGACAGGTGGTAGCCGGGCAGCCGTCCGTACAGGATCCCGTCCGGGTTCTCGACCTCGCCGTGCCGCATGAGGTGGACGACGGTGATGTCGTCCCGGCCGTTCTTCTCGGGGGCGTCGCTCATGCCGTCGCCTCCGCCGCCGCACGGGCCGCCGCCGGAAGGGCGTCGGCGATCCGCTGGAGTGCCGTCTCGTCGTGCGCGGTGGAGACGAACCAGGACTCGAAGGACGAGGGCGGCAGGTAGACGCCGTTCGCCAGCATCGCGTGGAAGAACGCGGTGAAGCGGTACGACTCCTGCGCCTTGGCGTCCTCGTAGTCGCGCACCGGACGGTCCGTGAAGAACACGGAGAACATGTTGGAGGCGTTCTGCAGGGTGTGCGCCACGCCCTCCTTGGTCAGCGCCTCGGAGACCATGGCCTGGATCTGCTGCGAGACGGAGTCGACCTTGGTGTACGCCGCGTCGTCGAGCAGGCGCAGCTGGGCGAGCCCGGCGGCGGTGGCGACGGGGTTCCCGGAGAGGGTGCCGGCCTGGTAGACGGGCCCGGCGGGGGCGAGGTGCGCCATGACGTCGGCGCGCCCGCCGAACGCGGCGGCCGGGAATCCGCCGCCCATCACCTTCCCGAAGGTCATCAGGTCGGGCTCGACCCCGTCGACGCCGTACCACCCGGCCCGGCTGGTGCGGAAGCCCGTCATGACCTCGTCGGAGATGTACAGGGCGCCGTTCTCGCCGCAGAGGTCCTTGAGTCCCTGGTTGAACCCGGGCAGCGGCGGCACCACGCCCATGTTGCCCGGTGATGCCTCGGTGATCACACAGGCGATCTCGCCCGGGTGCGCGGCGAAGGCGGCGCGCACGGCGTCGAGGTCGTTGTACGGCAGCACGATCGTGTCGCCGGCCTGGGCGCCGGTGACGCCGGGGGTGTCGGGCAGGGCGAAGGTGGCGACCCCCGACCCGGCCGCGGCGAGGAGGGAGTCGACGTGCCCGTGGTAGCACCCGGCGAACTTGACCACCTTGGACCGCCTGGTGAACCCGCGGGCGAGCCGGATCGCGGACATGGTGGCCTCGGTCCCGCTGGACACCAGCCGCACCCGCTCCAGCGGGCCGACCCGGTTCACCATCTCCTCGGCGAGCGCGACCTCGCCCTCACCGGGCGTCCCGAAGGACGTGCCGTACGCGACCGCCTCCTGCACGGCGGCGATCACCTCGGGGTGCGCGTGCCCGAGGATCATCGGCCCCCAGGAGCACACGAGGTCGACGTACTCCCGCCCGTCGGCGTCCTTCAGGTACGGACCGCTGCCGGAGACCATGAACCGGGGCGTGCCGCCCACGGCGCGGAAGGCGCGCACCGGCGAGTTCACGCCACCGGGCGTGACGGCCGCCGCACGGTCGAACAGCGCCTGCGAGACAGGGGCTTCGTAGGGATATGGCAGTTCGCTCATGACCTGCGACTTCTCCGACTTCTCGGGGGTTCTCCGAATACGGTGGGCAGTGACCTGTTCAGGGTAGGCCAGCGACGGCGGCGGACCGGGGGCGGAGCGGCCCGGTCAGGCCGGATTCGGGCGCGACGAGCGGCGGATTCGAGGATTCGGAGCGGTCCATCTGCGAAACTGGGCTCCGCGTACGTATGGACAGGCGAAGGGTCGTGTCGGGGACCGCCCAGATCCCGCGGGCAGAAGTTTCGGCGCACGTTTCGGCGGGCGGCCGCGGGGGAGGTCACTGAGACGATGATCGGGTTGCGCGGCGGGGGCCACGCGTCCTAGAAAAGCAGTCGGGTGGAGATATGCATCGCGGTGGCGGACTGGGCGAGGGGACTGACGGTCTGGGTCCTCGACGTGCCCGGCGGGGAAGGCACCGGCGCGACGCTGAGGAAGCGAGCGAAGCACGCCAGGCACGGGATGTACCGAGTGAGTCCGAGCGGCCCGACCGGCGAGGCGACGGCCGGGCCGAGCTGCTGGGAGCAGGGAGCAGGAATGGTGGTCGGGTGGGGGTGACGTACAAGTATTTCGGCGCGCCCGACGGCGCGACGGCGGCCCGCGTCCCGATCTCGATGCGCCCCGAGGAACTCGGCGGCGACGAGCTCGGCATGGGCGGCATGTTCACCAAGATCAAGCCGGAGACGATGGCCGCCATGGTGCTGACCGGCATCGAGGGCGTGCCCCTGCACAAGGTGCCGCCGCTCGAGCTGGTCGTCCTGCACCCCGACTACGCGGTCGTGAAACTCCCGACGACCGCGGTCGACCCCCTGCGCGACATCGGCGAGGAAGCGGTCGGCGCGGCCGCGTTCATCTGGTCCACGGTCCCGGACCGCGGCGGCCCGCGGGATGCGTTCAACGTGTACCAGCTGCTGCACGAGTGGCAGGACTTCTCTCACCGGCTGCACGAGGCGGGGCATCAGCCGTATTGCCTGGTGTGGCCCTGAGCTGGGATTTCGTAGGGTTGAGCGGTTCTTCCGGGCCCCGCCCGCTGCGACACCGGCAGGGAAGAGGCCGCCAGGGCACATCGAGGGCACACTGGTTGAGGAGCTGCGCGTCCGGCTGAACGCCTGGCACCAGCGCAACCGGCCCGCCCTGCGGACCTCCGGCCCTGAGCACAGGCCGAAGGCGCGGCGGCCGTCTCACCCCCTCCCCGAGCCGCATCCCGTGGCAACGTCGTCGCACAGGGCGGACAGTGGGATCAGGGGCATCAGGGAAACGAGTTGATCATGGATCGTTACCCGCCCATTGCCGACCACGGCCTCGTCGGCGACCTTCAAACCGCTGCTCTGGTCTCGTCCCAGGGGGTCGTCGACTGGTTCGCGGCTCCCAGGTTCGACTCGCCCACTGTCTTCGCTGCCCTGCTCGACCACGACCGCGGCGGCTACTTCCTGTTCGCACCGGAGAGCCGGAACACCACGTGCAAGCAGCTCTACTACCCCGACACCGCAGTCCTGGTCACGCGGTTCATGTCGCCGGACGGGGTCGGCGAAGTTTTCGACTGCATGCCACCGGATCGCACCGGCACCCCCACTGACCGGCATGTGCTGATGCGCGGCGTACGGGCGGTGCGCGGAACGGTGCACTTCACTTTGGAGTGCCGTCCGCGCTTCGACTACGGCCGGGCCACCCACGAGCTCGACGTGCAGGACCATACCGCCACGTTCCGGCCACCGAACGCCACCGCCTATCTGCAAAGCACCTTCCCCCTGAAACAGGACGGCACGGACGTGCGGGGTGCGGTGACCTTGAGGTCGGGTGAGGTGGCCGCGGCGGTGTTCACCGTCGGCAGCCCGGATGGCGACCCCCCGCCGCCGGTCACCCCGGACCGGGCGATGGAGCGGTTCTGGGACGTGGTGGATTTCTGGCAGGACTGGGTGCGCTCCTCCCGGTACCGCGGCCGGTGGCCGGGCGTGGTGCACCGCTCGGCCATCACGCTCAAGTTGCTCACCTACGCACCCACAGGTGCTCCCGTCGCCGCCGCCACCATGGGCCTGCCCGAGCAGATCGGGGGTGAACGCAACTGGGACTACCGCTACACCTGGGTCCGCGACGGCTCCCTGTCCGTACGTGCCCTGCTCGACCTGGGGTTCGCCGAGGAGGCGGCCCAGTTCACGCACTGGATGGGCGACCGCCTCCAGGCCCGGGAGGGCGTCGATGGCGAGCCGCTGCAAATCATGTACCGAGTCGACGGAGACCCCGAACTGCCGGA
Organism: Streptomyces sp. NPDC004721; assembly: GCF_053601495.1. Classification (NCBI taxonomy): domain Bacteria; kingdom Bacillati; phylum Actinomycetota; class Actinomycetes; order Kitasatosporales; family Streptomycetaceae; genus Streptomyces; species Streptomyces sp. NPDC004721. Next base: position 59,519 of record NZ_JBSGBZ010000005.1, on the reverse strand, counting down.
AGAGGTTCTCTCGCACTTCGAGGGCTATCGGGGTTCGTATCCCGTGCGGGTGGGGAACGCAGCGGCCGATCAGCTGCAGCTGGACATCTACGGGGAGGCGCTCTATGCCTTGTCGGAGGGGCATGAGGTCACCATGGGAGGCAGCTACCACGGCTGGAAGAACCTCGCGCGGACGCTGGACTGGCTGGCCGATTCCTGGGATCGCCCCGACGAGGGCGTCTGGGAGACCCGTGGCGGGCGCCAGGACTTCACCTTCAGCCGCGTGATGGCGTGGGTGGCCTTCGACCGGGGGCTGCGCCTGGCGAGAGAGTCCAGCCGTCCCGCCGACGCTCCTCGTTGGACCGCGGCTCGCGACGCGATCCTCGAACAGGTGATGGAGCGGGGCTGGAACGAGAAGGAGCAGGCCCTCGTCCAGCACTACGGAAGCGATGTCCTCGACGCTTCGCTGCTGCTGGTTCCGCGCGTGGGGTTCCTGGCTCCCAGGACGGTGAGCTGGCTGTCGACCCTGGACGCGATGGAGCGCAGGCTGGTGTCGGACAGCCTCGTCTACCGCTACGACCCTGCGGCCTCCCCGGACGGTCTGCGGGGCTCCGAGGGCACGTTCAGTCTCTGCACCTTCCTCTATGTGGACGCTCTGGCTCGTGCCGGGCGGATTCGTCCGGCGCGCTATGCCTTCGAGAAGATGCAGACCTATGCCAACCACGTCGGCCTGTTCGCTGAGGAGATCGGCCCCAGTGGCGAGCAACTGGGCAACTTCCCGCAGGCTTTCACGCATCTGTCGCTGATCATGGCCGCCACCACGCTGGACGACGCCCTCGACCAGCAGCGCGGCTGAGGCCGCGCAGCGGTTCAGCCGCCGGTGGCGAAGCCTGGGAAGAGGGTCATGCCGCCGTCCACGTAGAGAGTGGTGCCCACCACGTAGTCCATGAGGTCCGAGGCAAGCCCGACGACCGCGTGCGCGATGTCCTCCGGATCACCGACGCGCCCGTAAGGAATCAGCTCCAACAGGTCCTTCTCGGCATCGGGAGTGTCCCAGGCGCTGCGATTGATGGGAGTCCTGATGGCTCCTGGAGCAACTGCGTTGACCCGGATCCTGCAGGGCGCGAGCTCCTGGGCGAGCGTCGCCATCATCATCTGCACGCCGCCCTTGGAGGCCGCGTAGTTGACGTGGCCGGCCCAAGGGATGAGCTGGTGCACCGAGCTCATGCAGATGATCTTTCCGGCGGCTCGCGACACCTCGGGGACGACCCCCCTTCTCAAAAACTCCTTCGTCGCCTCCCGAGCGCACAGGAACTGGCCGGTGAGGTTGACGTCCAGCACCTTCTGCCACTGGGCCGTCGTCATCTCGGTGAACGAAGCGTCGCGCTGCAGCCCGGCGTTGGCCACAAGGATGTCGATGGTTCCGAACTCCTGAACCATCCGTTCGATCATCGCGACGACCTGGTCCTCCTGGGACACATCGGCCTCGTACGCCATCGCGCGCACTCTGAACCCGGAGATCTCCTCGACCACCTGCTCGGCCTCCTCGCGCCCGGCGACGTAGTTCACCACCACGTCGGCTCCGGCGCGCCCCAGGGCGATGGCCGTCGCCTTTCCGATGCCCGAGTTCGCGCCGGTGACGAGTGCCTTCTGCCCTTTCAGCAGATGCGCGGGAATGACACCCTGAGGGGCTCCCTGAGACACGCTCACGCCGGATCTCCTCCTCGACTGGCTGGACTCACGACCTCGGGTGGCTCGACTCCTGTCGACACCGAACCACCCGAAAGCCGAGGCCACACACGGGGCGCGGGCAGATTGCAGTCAGAGCTGGACGGGCAGGTGGCGCGGACCGCGAAGCATGGCGCTCTGCCGGTAGGGAGGCGGGTCCTGGACCAGGCGCGCCGTGCCCAGGTGGGGGATCAGCGCGCCGAGCGCGGTCTGGGCCTCCAGACGGGCCAGGGGGCCGCCGTAGCAAAGGTGAATACCGCCGCCGAAGCCGAGGTGCTCGTTGTCCGGGCGTGTGGGGTCGAACCGGTCGGGGTCGGGGAACCGCTTGGGGTCGCGGTTGCCCGAGGCCAGCGCAAGGACGACGGACGTGCCCTCGGGGAGCACGGTGCCCGCGACGTCGATCTCGGCGCGGGGGATGCGCTCGCGCATGTGGACCGGTGGTTCGTAACGCAGTAGTTCCTCCACCGCTCGCGGCAGCAGGTCGGGGTCGCGGCGCAGGTGGTCCAGATGCTCGGTGTGGCGCAGAAGGGTGAGCACCCCGTTGGTGATCAGGTTGACCGTGGTCTCGTGTCCCGCGATGAGCAGCAGTACGGCGGTTTCCGCGAGTTCCTCCTGGGTGAGCCGCAGGGCCGGATCCGGCTCGTTGGCGAAGGCGGAGAGCATGTCGTCGCCCGGGCGGCCACGGCGCTGCTCGGCGAGGTTCACCAGGTACCCGCCCATCTCGACCCGCGCCTGGTCACCCGCCTTGTCCGTCTCGGTGGTGTCCTCCTCGGGCCTGACGTCGGCGGCTGTGACCAGAGCGTCGGACCAGGCCCGGAACAGCGGCTCGTCCTCGCGCGGCACGCCCAGCAGGTGGCAGATCACCGCGACAGGCAGTGGGTAGGCGAAATCGTCGACGATGTCGATCTGCCGGCCGGCCTCGAAGGGCTCCGTCAGTTCCTTGGTGATCCGATCGATCTCACCGCGCATGGCGTCGACCCGGCCCGGGCTGTGCGGCGGTCCGAACGGCCGCATGGCCAGGGTGCGCAGCCTGTGGTGCTCCGGGTCGTCGAGCCGCAGGAAGGGCGGCTTGTGTGTCACCTCGCCACGGATGCGGGGGTCGACACTCATCCGCGGGTCGTGGAGCAGAGCGGCGATCTCGTGGTAGGTGCCGACCAGGTAGCTGCCGTCCGCCTGCCGCACCACGGGTCCGGCCTCGCGGAGTTCCGCGTACAGCGGGTAGGGGTTGGGGCGGCTGGCGTAGTCGGTGATCCGTGCCAGCAAGGTCTCGGAGTCCATGATGGCTCCTCGTCGTTGGACGGGACGTGCGTCAGCCCGTGGCTACACCACGGTCAGTCGGCGGTCGGGAAGGTGACCGGTGAGGGCCACGGTGGGGCCGTGGGAGAGCCCCTTCGGATCCGGCACGTCGGACGGAATCGGGACATCGGCCGCGATCGCACGGTCCGCCGCACCGGGCGGGGGCGGGAAGGGAGCAGCCGTCTCGATCAGGCGCCGGTAGTAGTCGAGCGACTTGGCCATGTCGACGGTGACCGCGGCGGTGACCCGGCCCTGGTAGCCGTAGACCATCGCCAGACGGCGCGCCTCCAGAGAGCCCTGGGCGATGACGACGTAGTCGGAGTAGGTCGGTACGCCCACCGACTTGATGTTGAGCCCGAACTGGGTCGACCAGAATGTCGGGACGGCCAGGTGCGGGCGCCGCAGAGGCCCGGGATTGATCATGTTGTGGGCCGCCACCTCGGCCTGCTCGACCGCATTTCCCCAGTGCTCCAGGGAGAGCATCTGGTAGCCGAACAGAGGGTGGGGGAAGCGGGAGACGTCGCCGGCCACGAAGATGTCGTCGGTGACGATTCCGTACATGTTGAAGGCGCGGCATCCGGCGTCGCAGGCGATCCCGCGCGGGCCCGCCGCCAGTCCGGACTCCGCCAGCCACTCGACGTTGCGGACCGCCCCCAGCGCCACGACGCACACATCCGCGTCGACACGCGTGCCGTCGGACAGGTCCGCACCGGTGAAGCTGCCGTTCCCGCGCAGGGCGGTGACCGTCACCCCGGTGCGTAGGTCCACGCCGTGGTTGCGATGCATGACGGCCGCGAGTTTCGACAGCGTGCCGCCCAGGGCGCCCACCAGGGGTGCGGGGCCGCGTTCGGCGACCGTGACGTCCAGTCCTCGCTCCCGGCAGGCCGAGGCGATCTCCGAGCCGGTGAAGCCGGCGCCGATCACCAGCACCCGCCCCGGCCCGGCGGCCAGCCGCTCGGACAGTCCTGCGGCGTCCTCACGCGTGCGCAGGGTGCACACCCCGTCCAGGGCGCCCTCTGCCGGATTGGGCCAGGGCCGCGCCCGGGTCCCGGTGGCGATCAGCAGCCGGTCGTACGGCAACGACTTCCCGTCGGCCAGCAGTACCCGCTTCTCCAAAGGGTCCAGACCGGTAGCGGCTACTCCCAGCCGCCACTCGGCGTCCGGGTCCCGGCGCATCGGCAGCTCGGTGGTGTCCGGCGTCGCCTGGCCGAGCAGTACCTGCTTCGACAGCGGTGGCCGGTCGTAGGGCGGATGGGGCTCGTCCCCGACCACGGTGAGTGAGCCGGTGAAGCCCTCCTCGCGCAGCGTCTCCGCGGCCCTCAGCCCGGCCAGCGACGCACCGACGATGACGATGCGGCCGTCCCGGAGATCACCGGCGGCCATCGGGGTTCACCTCCTCGCCGACGAGGATGGCCTGGACCGGGCAAGCCGCCGCAGCCTGGCGCACGCGCTCGGCCTGGTCATCGGGGACGGCCGTGGCGTACAGCAATCCTTCCTCGCCGTGCAACTCGAACACCTTGGGTGCGAGGAACACGCACTGTGCATAGCCCTGACAGCGCGTGAGGTCCACAACGATTCGCATCCCACCACTCCCTCTGTCGCCACACCCCTCCCCTCAGCATGAGCCGGGCATCGCAGGCTCGCACGGTGACCGCTCGCTCAGTGGCATCCACCTGTGCTTCGGCGGCCCACCGGCCCGAAGGGAAACCCAGATCGCACATCTGCTGTGGTACGGGGAGCCCGGCAGAGCTGATCGAGGCGCCCGCGGCAATGGTCAGGGGCGCGTTCTTGAGATTGGCCGCCGAAAGCAGCAGCCCCAGGCCGAGGACCTCGACGGGGTGAAGCGGTCGATCGCTGCCATCGACCGCTTGAAGCCGGCATCCGTGTCCCTGGTAGGGGCGCAGCCCTCTTCGCCATCGTGGCGGTCTCCGGGCCCGACAGCCATCGGGCAGCGGTGAACGGGTGACCTGACCACCGGCCGCGGAGACCCTGTGGAGTGATCCACGGATCCCCCGTCGGCCCGCACAGCGGTGATCCGGAGACAACTCTGAGCTGACCTGGGGTTTCACAGGGCGCGGGTAGGCGCGTCCGGAGGGCGTGTATGCGGTCGGCGTGGCGCAGCCGCGACCGGTCACTCGGTCCGGACGCGGCTGCGAAGGTCGCCGCCCCTGATGCCGTACTAGGTACTAGGTGCTGGGTACTAGGTGGCGGAGCCTCGGCGGTCGGAGCCGCGTCCGCCGGTGGCGGAGGAGCCGCGGCCGCCCGCGCCGGAAGAGCCACGGCCGCCACCGCCGGAGGAGCCGCGTGTGGCTCCGCCAGTCCCCGGGCGGCGGCCCGAGACGCGGGCTGAGTTGCCGGAGGCGGAGCCGGTCCCGGCCCGGCGGTCGGAACCGCGGCCGCTCGTGCCGGCGGCACCGGCCCCGCCGGATCCCGACCGGCGGGCGGAACCGCGGCCGCCGGATGCCGAGGTGCCGGCGGCCGTACCGGCCGCTGCCGCCGCGGCCGGGGTACGGCGGTTGCGGGTGCCCTGGTCGGTGGTGGCGCCGGTCGCAGGGCCGCTTCCGCCGCCGTTGCGGCGTCGGCGGCTGGAGCGCCGGCCGGGCTCGGTGCCGGTCTTTCGGGCCGGGCGGGACGCCGTCGGCGGCGTGGGCTGGGGGACCTCGATGACGACGGCCACGCCGGAGGGCTCGCGGGCGCCGGTGAGGGTGGCCAGTTCCTCGTCGCTCGACTTGATGCTCGCCGTCCGGGGGCGGATGCCCGCGTCCGACATGAGCCGGGTGATGTCCCGCTTCTGCTCGGGCAGGACCAGCGTGACCACGCTGCCGGAGCCGCCGGCGCGCGCCGTGCGGCCGCCCCGGTGGAGGTAGTCCTTGTGGTCGGTGGGGGGATCGACGTTCACCACGAGGTCGAGGTCGTCGATGTGTATGCCCCGGGCCGCGACGTTCGTCGCCACCAACGCGGTGACCTGGCCGTTCTTGAACTGTTCCAGGGTGCGGTTGCGCTGCGGCTGGGAGCGGCCCCCGTGCAGTGCCGCCGCGCGGACACCGACGGCGAGGAGGCGCTTGGCGAGCCGGTCGGCGGACCTCTTGGTGTCGAGGAAGAGGATGACGCGGCCGTCACGGGCCGCGATGCGCGTGGTGACCGCCTTCTTGTCGGTCTCGTCCTGGACGTGGAGCACGTGGTGCTCCATGGTGGTCACCGCTCCCGCGGACGGGTCCACGGAGTGCACCACCGGGTCGGTCAGGAACCGCTGCACCAGGCGGTCGATGTTGCGGTCCAGGGTGGCCGAGAAGAGCATGCGCTGTCCGTCGGGCCGCACTTGCTGGATCAGCTTGGTGATCTGCGGCAGGAAGCCCATGTCGGTCATCTGGTCGGCTTCGTCCAGCACCGTGATGCGTACGCCGTCGAGCACGCAGTCCCCGCGTTCCACGAGGTCGTTGAGCCTGCCGGGGGTCGCCACGAGTACCTCGGCGCCGCGCCGGAGCGCACCGGCCTGCTTGGTGATGGACAGCCCGCCGACCACGGTGGCCAGCCGGAGGTTCACCGCCGTCGCATACGGGGTCAGCGCGTCCGCCACCTGCTGGGCGAGTTCACGGGTGGGCACCAGCACGAGGGCGAGGGGCGCCTTGGGCTCCGCGCGCAGTCCGGCCGTGCGGGCCAGGAGCGCAAGCCCGAACGCGAGGGTCTTGCCGGAGCCGGTACGCCCCCGTCCCAGCAGGTCACGGCCGGCGAGGGAGTTGGGGAGCGTGGCGGCCTGGATGGGGAAGGGCGCGGTCACGCCCTGCGCGGTGAGGGTGTTCAGCAGCGCCGCGGGCATGTCCAGACCGGCGAAGTCCTCGACGGGGGGAAGAGCGGGTGTCGTACTTTCCGGCAGCCGGAATTCCCTCGGCGCCGACGGCGACGAGGACGACGACGGACGGGACGAGGCACGCCGGTTGTTCGGCTTCTGGGATCTGCGGGACATGCGGTGGGTGGTCTGCCTTCCTGGAAACAGCACAAACCGGGGTCCGCACCATGTCGGTGCCGACCCCGGTGAGCCGATACGCGCCCGGCGATCAGGCGGGGACGATGTTCTCCGCCTGCGGGCCCTTCTGGCCCTGCGTGACGTCGAAGGTGACCCGCTGGCCCTCCTGGAGCTCACGGAAGCCCTGGGTCGCGATGTTCGAGTAGTGGGCGAAGACGTCGGGGCCGCCGCCGTCCTGCTGGATGAAGCCGAAACCCTTTTCGGCGTTGAACCACTTCACGGTTCCCTGTGCCATGACTCTCTCCTTCTGTAGGCAGAGGCCCCATCCGGAGATGCCGGAAAACAAATAATGCGCCTGCAGGAGGAACATTCCCGTCAGGCGCACATAGGTTCATGGGTACCACAACTGCAACGCCGAAACCGTAGCACAGTCCGGCGGACCCGTGCCGGGTCGGCGAGCGCGCCTGGGGGTGCCGGGGTGTGGTGCGGGCAGGAGAGGGGTGAGGGATCCGGGTGTGCGCCCCCTTGTGTCGCCGCGCGCCCGCCCGCGAACCGATGATTCGCCCAAGGCACAACCGGTAAAGCTCCGGGATACGCATGACCCGTGTACCGGGCGCATGCGCTTCGTACGCTGGTTCGCAGGTGGGTGCCGTCCGGTACGACGGCCGCACCGCGGGGGAAGGGACGTGGCAGTGGTCAACGGGGAGATGACGGGCGCGTCGTCGTTAGGGCGGGTACGCGTTCTGTCGGCGCGCGGGTCCGTGCACGGGGCCGGGGTTCTGGTACGGCCGGGCACCGTGCTGACCTGCGCGCACGTGGTGACGTCGGCCCTCGGGACGGCCGGCGGGCAAGCCGGGGGCGTGCCTCGCGGGGCCGTCGTCGTGGACGTTCCGGGGCGGCCGGACGTCGAGGCCGGTGAGGCCGCCGTCGTGCCGGACGGCTGGTTTCCCGGTCCCCTGGCCGGCGGGTCGGACGGGGATCTCGCCGTCCTGAGCACGGACTGGTCGCCGCCCGCCGACGTGCTTCCGGCACGGCTCGGCCCGTGCGGGGAACCCGACCGGCGCGAGGTCGGCGTGTACGGCCATCCGGCCGGGGCGCCCGACGGTCTGTGGTCCTCCGCCCGCCTGACCGGGCGTGGCGGGCCGCACCGGGACTGGGTCCAGCTGGAGGGACTCGGCACGACGGGGGTCCCGGTGGAACGCGGGTTCAGCGGAGCCGGCGTATGGGATCCGGCGGCGCGACGGGTCGTCGGCCTGGTCACCGCCGCCTACACCGACCGGCAGGCCAAGGTGGCCTGGATGCTCCCGCTGGAGTCGGCGGCCCGCCTGTGGCCGGCGCTCGCCCCGGCCCTCGTGCCGCCCCGGCCGCCCGCACCGCGGAGGTCCCCCGAACCGCCGTCCGACAAGAGCCAGTTCGCCCTGGCCGACGCCCTGCTGAACGTGCCTCAGGTCGAGGACGACGACGCGGCGGCGCTGCGGCGCCTGCTGCCGGCCCCCATCCGCCGCGCCGTCCGCACCAGCCCCCGCCCCCGGCTCCAGCTCTTCTACGTCGTCCAGGCCTGCGCCGACCACCGCGACGGCAGGCAGGCCCTGATCGACGCCCTGCGGCTGCTGGACGACGACTCGCAGCCCGCGGGTGCCGTGCTGCAACTCATCGACGAACTGTGGCCCACCTGCGCGGGGGGCGAGGCTCCGTGACACTCGCCCAGGGGGCCTGGGGGCCGCCCAAAGTGCTGCTCGACGCGCTGGACGCCGTCCCGTGCTTCGAGGAGTCAGGACTGCTGCAGGAGTGCGCCCGCCAGGTGGGCCGCGCGCTGGGGGTCGTGATCGCCCTGCCCGACAGCAGCCGGCGGCGTTTCTCGCTGCTGATCCTGCTCAGGGAGGTGATGCCGTATCCGGACGGCATCCAGGTGCTGGGCAGCGTGGTCTCGACGCTGGAGGGCGAGACCCGGCACATGGCCCGGGTGCGCACCGCCATCGCGCTCGCGGAGGTGCCGCTCTTCCCGCCGCAGAGCTGGGAACGGCTGATGTCCCTGCTCGGCGGCCTGGAGGTGCTGGACGTCCCGGGCATCTTCCGGGAGGCGCTGGGGCGCCCGGACCCGCTGCCGGTCCACTGCGCGGAGCCGTGGTCGGCGGTGCTGCACGCGGCGACGTTCAACGCCCGCCCCGGCGAACCGCTGCCCTGCGTCCTGCTGGTCGAGCACCTCGCGCACTACGCCAAGGGCCAGCAGCAGCAGGACCTGTTCGAGTGGGTGGAGGAGCACCTGATCCGGCCCGACATGTATCCCGGCGCGCCTGCCGCGCACCCGGTCGGGGCCACCGCGCGGACCACGGCCGCCGCCACGGCCAGGGCGAGCGCCGCGGTGCCCGTCGCCGCCCGGGCCGGCGGCGATCTGCCGGCCTCCGGAGCAGGCAGCGCCCCCGTGGCCACGGACGTGACCACCCGCCCCGCCGGCGTGCCGGCCGCCGCCTCCGTCCCGCTCCCGGAGGACGACGCCGCGGACGCCGTCTGGGCGCCCGGGGCCTGCCTGCTGGTCCGGCTGCGCCCCCTGCCCGACCCCGACCACAGCGGGGAGCGGCTCCTGTCGTACTGGTGGCAGATCGACGGCCCTGAGCCGTACCCGGTGCGCGGCGGGGACGTGCGCGTCGATCTGGCCGATCTGCCCGAGCGGGTGAAGACGCTGGTGGAGGAGGCGGAGACGGGTTGGGCCTACTTCTGGAAGGAGGACCTGACCCTGGAGTTCCTGCTGCCCAGGGACCTGCTGGACCTGCCGGTCGAGAGATGGGCGAAACAGGGCTTCCACGGCGCGGACGGCGCCCTCGGGGAGGACCACCCGGTGGTACTGCGCAGCCTCGAAAGGATGGAACGCGCGGACACACATGGACGCTGGGCCAAACGCTGGGATGCCCTGGTGACCGCCTGCGGAGGACCCGTCCACTGGTTCCCCGACGAGGGCCGCGTCCGTCTGCTCACCGAGCCGCAGCCGGTGATGGTGGTCCTCAGCGATCCGCCCGGGGGCGGCGGCGACGGGAGCCCCGGGGTCGATGAGCTGGGTGAGTCCCTGCGGGCGGGTGTGCCGATCGTCGTCTGGGACCGGCGCGGGGGAGTCGATCCAGCCTTTCGTGACGAATTGCAGGAACTCACCTCGCGCAAGGGAATTCATCGACTGCCGGACGCTCTCAGGTCGTTGCGCATAGAGGCCGGGGGCGAGGATCCTGCTGGGGGCGGCTCCTCTACGCTCGGTCGCCACGCAGCTTTGCTCTGGGACGACCCGTACCGCCTACCGGGCGGTCGGTCAGACGCGGCGGATTCATCCGCGCAGGGGGGAGGGTAGGACGAGATGCTTCCCGAGGACGGCGCATCCGGGGGGACGCGTCCGAACGGCGACCGGGTGGCGGGGGGTCCACCGCGGCCGCACGCGAACGGCACCGCGGGCCCCGTACCCGACGGTGCGGTGCGGGGCGCCTCCGACCAGCGGTGGTGGATCTACCGCGGTACGGGGCAGCCCCTGTACGACACCAGCCTCGACGAGCTCCTGCCGCCCCCGCCGCCCTGGCGCCGGTTCACCGGCGGTCCCGTGGTCGACCCGCCCCCGGCGGACGACGAGGAGATCGAGCGCCGGCTGGGCCGCGTCTCGGCGTTATCCACGGGTTCCGACCAGCTCAGGCGTGAGGCCGACATGGTCAACGCGGCCCTGCTGCTGCGCCGGCCGCTGCTCGTCACCGGCCGCCCCGGGACGGGGAAGTCGTCCCTCGCCTACCGCATCAGCCGGGAGCTGAAGCTGGGCCGCGTGCTGCGCTGGCACATCACCAGCCGCACCACGCTGCGCTCCGGGCTCTACGAGTACGACGCGATCGGCCGGGTCCAGGACTCGGCGGCGTTACGCGCCGCGCACCGGCCGTACGACACGGACGGCGCGACCGCCACGGACGGCGCGGGCGACGGCGCTCCGCAGGGCGGCACACCGCGTGAGGAGGGCCTTCCCGGGATCGGCGACTACCTCCAACTCGGCCCGCTCGGCACCGCGTTGCTGCCCTACGAGCTGCCCCGGGTGCTCTTGATCGACGAGTTGGACAAGAGCGACCAGGACCTGGCCAACGACCTGCTCGGCGTCTTCGAGGAAGGCCAGTACCCCGTCACCGAACTGGTCCGGGCCCGGCGTCTGCACCCCAGGGTGACGGTGATGACCGACGATCCGCACCGCAGCGCCGAGATCGCCGACGGTGTCGTCAAGTGCCGGGCGTTCCCGATCGTGGTGATCACCTCCAACGGCGAGCGCGAGTTCCCGCCGGCCTTCCTCCGCCGCTGTCTGCGGCTCCGGATGCCGGACCCGGACCGTTCGCAGCTGGTCGACATGATCACGGCCCATCTGAGGGAGGCGGCGCAGGGGTCGGCGAACTCCGCCCGGGCGGACGAGCTGGTCGAGCGGTTCCTGCGCAACAGCCGGGAGCGGGGCGGCCTCGCCGTGGACCAGCTGCTCAACGCCGTGTTCCTGGCCACCTCCGGCCGTTTCCCCGGCGAGGACGAGGAGTCGCTGGAGCACCTCGTGGACGCGCTGTGGCACCGGCTCGACGGAGCGGGGGCGGAAACGAGGGCCGGATGACGGCGTCCCCCGGAGCCCCCGCCTCACCCGACCGGCCGGAGGGGGGAACCCGGGCTGCCCTGGACCGGGAGCTGCCGACCTGGACGGAACTGGCCGACGCGCTGTACCTGGCGGCCTGCCAGGACGCCGCCGTGCCGCTGTTCGACGTGCCCGGCCGCGAGGCCCGGGAGCGCGGCGAGCGGTCCCGCCGGGAGAACCGTCCCGGGGAGCGGCCGGAGCCGCGAGACCGCCACGGCTCCCCCGGGCCCGGCGAGTCCCGGCCGCCCGGGGAGCCCGGCGGCGACCCGGCCGACGGGTCCGGCATGCCCCGGGAACGGGAGGGCGCGCCCGAGGACCGGGATGGCACACCCCCGGACCCCGAGGACGGCACGGGCGACCGTCACCCGGCCGGCGAGACCCCGGCTCCGGGCGGCTCGCGCACACCCGACGACGACTCCCGAGCCCCCGACGACGGCTCCCGGACACCCGGCGACGACTTCCAGACACCCGGTGGCGACTCCCGGACCTCCGAGGCGCAGGACGACGGCCACGACCTCGGATCCGGCGACGAACTTGACGAACTGCTCCTGCTGGAAGAGGGGCTGACCACCCTGGCGGACGCGGCCCGCCCGCTCTTCGCCGCGCTCCCCGCGGCGAGGCCGGCCGGTCTGCGGACCCGCCCCGCCCCGCACGCGGACGCGTGGCCCACCGAGCAGGCCGCCTGGCCCGCGTCCCCCCGGCTGGCCGACTCCCTGGCCCTGGGCAGATCGCTGCGCCCGCTGCGCCTGTTCCTCGCCTCGCCCCACGAGCTGGAGCTGGACGAGGAGGCGACCGCCGAGCAGGCGGCGCTGGCCGGGGTGTGGACACCGGTGTGCCGGGCGGTCCCGGAGCGGCGACTGGACCTGCTGCTGCTGGTGGACGACAGTCCCTCGATGGCCCTGTGGTCGCACACGGCACGGCAGATCGCCGAGCTGATGGAGCAGACGGCGGCCTTCCGCACCGTACGGCGGATCCGTTGGGACCCGGACGGCGGCGACGCGGCGACGGCGGGCCTCGCGGCGGCCGAACTACACTCCGGAGACCGACAGTTGGTGCTGGCGGTCACCGACGGCGGCCACAGCGCCTGGCGCACTGGCCGGGCGGCGGCGCTGCTGCACCGGCTGGGCCGGCACTCCCCCGTCGCCGTACTGAGCCTGCTGCCCCAGCACCTGTGGGACCTGACGCTGCCCACGGTCGCCCGGACCCGGCTGCGGGCGCCCGCCCCTGCCGCGCCCAACCGCTCCTACGACGCCGAGTGGAAGCACCCGCACGCGGACCCGCTGGGCTCCGAGCCGGAGTTCGCGCCGCACCCCGGGCTGGGGACCGCGATCCCGGTGCCGGTCGTCGAGCTGCGGCCGACGTCACTGGCCCGCTGGGCCCGGCTGGTGGCCGCGGCGGGCAGCGGCGAATGGCACGGGCTGGCCGCGCTGTGGACCGCGCCGGACCGGGACCTGCGCTCGGCGGTGATCGGCCCGGTCCCCGAGCGGCTCGCCAGCATCGTGGCGGAGCCGCCGCACCCCGAACCGCAGCGGACAGTGCCACGGCCCGCGGAACCACGGCGCACGGACCCGTCCCGGCCCACGGAACCGCGGCGGGCCGGCGCCGGCGCGGACGAGTCGCCCGCGGTCCGGCGGGCCAGGCGGGCCGCCACCGTGGTGCGCCAGTTCCGCGCCACCGCCTCCCCGGCCGCGTACGCCCTCGCCCAGCGCCTGGCCGCGGCCCCCCTCAACCTCCCTGTGATGCGGCTGCTCCAACAGGCCCAGCCGGGCGCGAGATTCTGGAACCTGGCCGAAATCGTGCTGCTGGGCCTGGTGCGCCGCACCGACGACACCGCGGATGTCGAGGACCCCCACCGGGTGTCCTTCGACTTCGGGGACGGCGTGCGGGAGGAACTGCTCGCCCTCGGCAGCCGGGTCGAGACGATCCGGGCGCTGGACGAGGTCCGGCGTCATCTCGGACCGGTGCTGGAGGAGGTGTGGGGGGAGGGCGCGAGCGCGCTGGTCGCCCCGGAGGGGGATCCGTCGGACCCCCCGATGACGGAGCACACCCGCCCGTTCGTCAACCACCTGTACACGGCGCTGTGCGCGGTGTCCGGACCCTACCTCGCTCGCGCCAACCACCTGGGCCGGCTGCTGCAGCGCACTGCCGTCCCCCACCAGGCCGGAAAGGTCGCCACCGGCACGGCGCCCACACCAGGGCACAAGCGGCCATCAGGGTATTCATCCGTAGAAATGCGATCAGAATTGAACATTGCGCCCACGGACGCGCTAGATTACGGGCCGCGAACGCCTGAAACCCCACAACCGGCGAACGCCCCGCAAACGGCGGGGAATTCACCCACGGAACCGTCGTCCGCCCCCGTTCCGCCCACCCAGCCCAGCTCCTCCCCCACCCCTTCCCCCGCGCCCGCGTCCGCGCCCGCGCGTCCACGACAAGGAGGCATCGCCGTGACTGCCGGTCTGCCCGTTGCCACGGGCCCGCGAAGCCCGCACGACCCGCCCCGCATCTGGGGGAACGTCCCGCAGCGGAACCGGAACTTCACAGGGCGCGAATTGCTGCTCGAACGGCTCCAGGAACGGCTGAGCAGCGGTGTCACCGCGGTCCTGCCGGAAGCCCTGCACGGCATGGGCGGCGTCGGCAAGTCGCAGATCGCCATCGAGTACGTCTACCGGCACAGCCGGGACTACCGGCTCATCTGGTGGATCCCGTCCGAGCAGGAGAACCAGATCGTCCAGTCGCTGATCGAACTGGGCGAGCAGATGGGCCTCCAGGCGGGTTCCGAGATGAGCGCGGTGCCCGCGGTGCTCGACGCCCTGCGCCGGGGCGAGCCGTACCGCGACTGGCTGCTGGTGTTCGACAACGCGGAGAACCCCAAGGAGGTGCGCAAGTACTTCCCCAACGACGGGCCCGGACGCATCGTCGTGACCTCCCGGAACTTCCAGTGGTCCACCGACGCCAGCTCTCTGGAGGTCGACGTGTTCGCACGCGACGAGAGCGTCGCCCTGCTGCGCCGTCGCAGCCCCCAGCTGCCCGACGACGCCGTCGATCACCTCGCCGCCGCCCTCGGCGACCTGCCGCTCGCGGTGGAACAGGCCGCGGTGTGGCTCGCCGAGACCGGGATGCCGGTGCAGCAGTACCTCGAGGTGTACGAGCGCAACTTCACCGAGCTGATGCAGTCGGAGCCGCCCGGCGACTACCCGCTGTCGGTGGCGGCCGCCTGGAACGTCTCCCTCGGCCGGCTGCGCGAGACCCGCCCCGACGCCCTCCAGCTCCTCCAGGTCTGCGCCTTCTTCGCTCCCGAGCCCATCGAGTGGGACCTGTTCTCCGCGGTGCGCGGCATCTCCGTCCCGCAGGAACTCCAGTCCGCGCTCGACGACCCGGTCAAGCTGGGCCGGGCGGTCCGCGAGATCGGCCGGTACGCGCTGGCGCGGATCGACCACCGGCAGAACACCGTCCAGCTGCACCGACTGGTCCAGCGCGTGCTCGTCGAGCAGATGAACACGCAGGAGCGGGCGACGATGCGGCACGCGGCCCACCAGCTGCTGGCGCACGCCGATCCCAGGAACCCGCAGCGCGCGAGCTACTGGCCGCGCTACTCCGCTCTCCTCACCCACGTGCGGGCGTCCAACGCCGTGGAGTGCGAGGAGCCGTGGACCCGCCGCCTGGTCCTGAACGAGGTGTGGTTCCTGCGCGCCCGCGGCGACCACTCGGCGGCCGTCGAACTGGGTGAGCGGGCCGCGCGGATCTGGCGCGGGACCCTGGGCGAGGACCACGAGGAGGTCCTCGCCATCGACCAGCAGATCGCCGAGGCGCTGCGGGAGCAGGGCACCCACCTGCGGCGGGCGTACGAACTCCAGGCCGGGCTTCTGGAGCGCTTCCGCAGGGTGCTGGGCGAGTCCCACGAGGACACGCTCCTGGCACAGAGCTTCATGGCCATCCACCAGCGCAACCGCGGCAACTTCAACGAGGCGCGCGAGCTGGACCAGCGCGTCTACGAGACCAGTCTGCGGGAGTTCGGCGCGGACGACCCGGCCACGCTCCTCGCCGCCCACAACTACGCGGTGAGCCTGCGCCTGGCCGGTGCCTCGGAGACGGCCCGGCAGCACGACTACGACTCCTGGCAGCGCGTCACCGAAACCCTGGGCGAGGACCACATCCGCACGCTGTCCACCCGGGAGGCCTATCTGCTCGACCTCCAGGAAGTCGGCCGCTACGAGGAGTCCCTGGACGGGTACGAACGTCTGGCGGAGGAGGTCACCGAGAAACTGGGCGAGCGGCACCCCTTCACGGCGCTGGTCAACCGCAACCGGTGCGTCATCCTCCGCAAGATGGGCGACCACGAGGGCGCGTACGCGCTGTCCCGCCGCTACATCGAGCTGATCGCCGAGATGCTCGGCACCGACAGCCGCCAATACCTGCTGATCGCCGTCAGCCACGCCAACGACCTGCGTCAGGTCGGCAAGCTCCAGGAGTCGCGCGCGCTGAGCCAGCAGGTGCTGGAACGGCACCGCGAACGGTACGGCCGGGAGCACCCGCACAGTCACGCGATCGCCATGAACCTCGCGGTGACGCTCAGGTTGCTCGGGCAGCCCGAGGCCGCGCTGGAACTGGACCTGGAGACGGTCGAGGGCCTGACCCGCGTGCTCGGCGCGGGCCACCCCCGGACCCTGCTCGCCCGCATGAACCTGGCCAGCGACCACTTCGCCCTCGGCCACCCCCAGGAGGCGTACGCCATCGACGAGGCCGTGGCCGAGGAGTCGGCACGACTGCGCGAACACCACCCGGCGAACGTGGCCATGCAGCTCAATCTGAGCTACGACCTCAAGGCGCTGCGCCGCACGGAGGAGAGCCAACGGCTGTACGCCGCGGCCCTGGAGCGCTACCGCAACGAACTGGGTCCCTCCCACCCCGCCACGCTCGACGCCGAGAAGGGCCTGCGGGCCAACGCCGACATCGACCTGCTGACGCTCTAGTGCTGTGACCGGAAAGGTTTGCCGGGAAGCTCGCGGCGTCCGGTGCGGTGCATCGCAAGGCGGAGCATCGCCCGCGTACTGGATGTACTCGGGTGATGCGACAACGCGGCGAGGTGCCGTGCCGGGCGTCGCGAGCCAGTGAACCTTGCCGGTCGCAGCACTAGGCGCCGTTCGCGGCAGGGCCGTCGACCGCCGCGCCGAGCCAGACGGCGAGGTCGAGGGGGGCGGGGAACCCGCCTCCTGCGACGGCGACGGCCCGGCGGACGCCGGCCACCGCCTCGGGCCGGTCCAGCAGCAGCGCGGCGCCCGGACCGCCGGCGGGCTCGGGAAGCGCCAGCGCC
The DNA here is from genome assembly GCF_053601495.1 of Streptomyces sp. NPDC004721. NCBI lineage: Bacteria > Bacillati > Actinomycetota > Actinomycetes > Kitasatosporales > Streptomycetaceae > Streptomyces > Streptomyces sp. NPDC004721. The sequence goes on along the minus strand of NZ_JBSGBZ010000005.1, from coordinate 42,617 downwards.
GCGCCGATCCACGCCTCCACGTCGTGCGGATCGAGTTCGGTCCACTCGGCGTAGCAGAGCGCGGCCTCGTCGGCGTCGCCCGCGACCGCGGCGAACTCCGCTCGCCGTGCCGGGTCCCCGCTCTTGTCCTCCTCCCTGCGCCGGCGGGCGAAGCCGCCGGGTGCGGACAGGCGGTGCCGCGCGAGCGGTCCGAAGGTGTCGGGGCGGATCAGGTCGGGACGAGGGCGCAGGGTCGGGAGTGGCAGCTCCGGCGCCGCCTGCCCGGCCACCCACGCGGCGGCCATCCGCTCCGCCGCCGGCCGGGCGATCTCCAGGTGCCGCGCCCGCCACACGGCACGCCGCAGCGCGCAGTAGTGACGGGCCAGCGCGCGCGGCCCGGACGGCACGTCGTCCTGGTGCCACCCTCCGACGAGCGCGGCTACCTCGTCGACGAAGAACCGGCCGGCCTCGGTCAGCGCCGCGTCGGCCGCGAGCGTGGTGACGGCCTCCTGCACCTGCTCCCTGAGCACAGCGAACTCGAAGTCCGCGCGTTCCGCCTCCGGCCCGTTCACATGCGCGCGGTGGGTGCGCCAGAACCCCGCGACCCCGGCGAACGCGAACACCCCGTGGAGCAGGCCGAGCACCGGCCTGGGGTCGCTGCGCCACGGCGCGTAGTGGAGCCGGTCCGCCTCGGTCCCACCGCGCCCGTCCCCGCCGGGCTCCACCAGCCGCACCATGCTCTGCAGCGCGTTGAGCTGCTGATGGCGGGTCTCGTGCACCAGGACCGCCGCCGTCTGCGTCGTGTCGTACGGCAGTGACAAGGTGACCACGCCGAAGGCGTCCAGCGAGGACGCGCTGGCCACCAGGCCGCCCCGCGCCGTACGGAACGGCCGCGGCACGAACGTCCGTACGAGCGCCCGCAGTGCGGCGGCGTCCGCCGGTGACTCCTCGTCGAGCAGGGCGTACGCACCGGCGAGCCGGTCCTGCCAGAGCCGTAACCGCCGCTCGCCGGCCCGGCCGGGGGAGCTGGGGTACCGGGTGAAGTCGCGGTACGGCGTCACCGTGTCGAGCCACGGTCCCGCCGCGGCCGGGCCGGCGGCAGGCGTATCGCCGTGCACCAGCCGCAGCGGCTGCCAGCCCTTCGCCCGTTCCGTCGGGGCGCCGGGCAGCCGCACCTCGGCGAGCTCCCCGCACACGAGGGTGCCGCCCCGCTCCACCCGTACCTCCGCCTCGCTCCAGCGGCGCCGGGCCACCGGGCCCGCCACGCCCGCGCCGGGCACCCAGACCATGCCTCGGTGCACGGGCACCCGCAGCACGGCGGGGACCTGCGCGCGTACGGCCGCAGCGGCGGCCAGCGACTGGAACTGACCAAGGTCGGCCCACAGCGGGGCGGCAGGCGGCTGCGGTCCGGCGGCTCCGCCGAGGCGCCGCAGCAGGCGCAAGGCCCAGGCCATGACCGTGGGGTCGCCGAGTACGGTCTCGACCGCCTCGGGGGCGTCCTGTTGGATCGCGCACAGCAGGTGCCAGGCCTCCTGGGCCGCGGCCGCACCTCCCAAGTGCCGGCTGTGGCGTCCCGCTTCGCCCACACGGTCCAGCAACGCCCGGAGGATCAACAGGAGTTGACTTCGCTGAGCGGAACGCAGCAGGTGCAGGTCAGCGTCGGTCGTGTCACCCGCCGCCATGGCCCTGAGCGACTCCCGGGGAACGCGGTGAACGTCCAGCGGCACAGCGGTCACGATCGCCACTGACCCGCCTGACGCCCTGGCAGGCAGCTCATCTCCTCGCTCTGGCTGTCTCCCGCGAGGGTCCCGTGGGCCAGGCTCGCCCTGTGATCCGCCCGGCTCAACGCGCGTCGCAGTGTCGGATCGTCGCAGGAATGCAGCTCCGCCAAAGAGATCCCGGATAGATCGACGAGGTCGGAACAGAAGTCCTTCGCAGACTCTGCCATACCGTGGTTCCCCCTGACGTGGTGGTTTGGCGGCTCGGGGTGCGCTTCCATGGTGGCTGCAATGGCCCGCCAGTGGAAGACGGCCGCAGGTCATACAGCGTGGGGCCGGGGCGGGACCCGAAGAGGCATCAGGAGGGGGCGGACATGACGCGGTTGCTGCGTTTCCCGGCGCAGGACGGTGACGGTTTCCTGGTCGTGGAGGTGGCGGAGGACGAACCGGGCGTGGTCGAGGTCTCCCGCGCGGGCGACGCGGTGGCCGACGCCACGGCGTCGTTCGAGGAGGGCGTCGACCGGATCCGGAACGCGGCCGCGGCCGCGCTGCGACGGCTGCGGGACATGCCGAGCCCGCCCAGCGAGGTCGGCCTGGAGTTCGGGGTGCGGTTCAACGCCGAACTGGGCGCGGTCATCGCCAAGTCGGAGGCGGAGGCGCATCTGAAGGTGACGATGACGTGGCGGTCGGACACGGCGGGTGACTGAACCGGTTTCCCTCCGGCAGCAGCCCTACGTACTGTAGGGGGTCGGCTCGCCATTCAACCACCGACGGGGGACCCATGCAGGAAGCACGCGGTACGGGGCGGCCCGGTGCTTCGCCCGGGGAGGACGCGCAGGGCGGGCTCGGGCCGACCGTCGTCCTGCTCGTCGTCAGCCTCACCGTCGCCGCTGTCGGGGTCTACCTGCTGTGCGGCTTCGGGCTGCACAGCCTCAACCCGCGGCCGCGGCTGTTCCGGGCCGGTTTCGCCACGGCCGGGGTGATCGTCGCCACGGTGGCGGCCGGCGCGGCGGTGGGCAACCTGGCCTGGCTGCTGACGGCGTCCCGCAGACGCACGTCCGCTCCCGCCGACGGCCGGCGCGCGCCCGCCTCGCTTCCCACCGACTAGGAGCCGGGCCCGCCCCGTCCCGCCCCGCGCCTTCGTTCCTTTTCCTTACCTTTTCCAGACGCTCAGCGGACCAGGGTCCGACGCATCCCCGTTACCCTACAGAGCGTAGGGTCGGCGCCATCGCCATTGGACGTACGACCGCTCACCCTCCGGCTGCCCCCTTTGTCCACGCCGGTTCCGTCCCCGCCGGCTTGCCCGGCCCGCTCCGAGGTGACGTGTCACCCATGCCCGCACAGCAGTCGCTCCTCGTCCCCGCTCAGCGTGACGCCGGTGCCTCCCCGTCTCCCCCGCCGGGCCTCCGGCTACGGACGCGGGCCGCGGCGGCCACCGTCTGGTACCTGCGGCTGCTCGCGGTGCTCAACATCGTCGCGGTGCTCTCCCTGCCGTTCCGCGAGGAGGTCCACGAGCACAACGGCGGTGAGTTCTTCACGCCGTACCTGGCCACCGCCGGCCTGGTCTCGGCGGTGCTCGCGCTGTTCCTGGCCGTGGTGATGCGGCGCCGCAAACGCGCCGCCTGGGCGTTCAACCTGCTGCTCGCCGGGCCCCTGTTCGTCCTCTACGTCCTCGCGCTGACCCAGGACCGGTTCCACGACCACGTCTTCAACTGGGTCTCCGCCGCGCTCACCGGCCTCTTCGTGACCGCGCTGCTGATCGGCCGGCGCGAGTTCCACGCCGTCGGCGACCGCTCCAACCCGAGGCTCGCCCTCGCCGTCGGCGCCGGCGGCGTCCTGGTCAGCGCGGGCCTCGGCACCTGGCTGGTGGATGCCACCAACCGGGCGCACGGCGGCGCCTCCCTGACCGAGCGGATCGGCTACGTCCTGCTGCGCGGCGTCAGCGTCGGACCGCTCGCCGACCGCGTTCCGGCCGTGCACGTGCCCCACTGGGTCGACATCACCATCAACATCTCGATGGCGGCGACCTTCCTCCTCGTCCTGTACGCCTGCTTCCGCTCCCCCCGCGGCCGCGCCCTGCTCGGCGAGGAGGACGAGAAGCGGCTGCGCGAACTGCTTGGCGGACACGGCGAGCGGGACTCCCTCGGCTACTTCGCGCTCCGCCGCGACAAGGCCGCGATCTTCTCCCCCACCGGCAAGGCCGCCGTCACCTACCGCGTCGTCGGCGGGGTCAGCCTCGCCTCCGGCGACCCCATCGGCGACCCGGAGGCGTGGCCCGGCGCCATCGACGCCTGGCTGGCCGAGGCCCGCCGGCACGCCTGGACGCCCGCCGTGATGGGCGCGAGCGAGGAGGCAGGCACGATCTACGCCCGGCATGGTCTCGACGCCCTCGAACTGGGCGACGAGGCCATCGTCGACGTCGCCGACTTCAGCCTTGAGGGGCGCGCCATGCGCGTCGTACGGCAGGCCCACAACCGGGTCCGCCGGGCCGGCTACACCGTGTGCGTCCGCCGGCACGAGGACATCCCCGACGAGGAGATGGCGCTGCTCGTCGAGCGCGCCGACCGCTGGCGCGACGGCGCCACCGAGCGCGGCTTCTCCATGGCGCTGGGACGGCTGGGCGATCCGGCCGACGGCCGCTGCGTGATGCTGGAGTGCCGGGACGCCGACGGGGTGCCGCGGGCGCTGCTGAGCTTCGTCCCGTGGGGCGAGCACGGGCTGTCGCTTGACCTGATGCGCCGCGACCGCGACGGCGAGAACGGCCTGATGGAGTTCATCGTGGTCGAACTTCTGCTGCGCGCGGAGGAGTTCGGGGTGCGGCGAGTGTCACTGAACTTCGCCATGTTCCGCTCGGTCTTCGAACGCGGAGCGCGGCTCGGCGCCGGGCCGGTGCTGCGGCTGTGGCGCTCGGTGCTCACCTTCTTCTCCCGCTGGTGGCAGATCGAGTCGCTGTACCGCGCCAACGCCAAGTACCGGCCGGTCTGGGAGCCCCGCTTCCTGCTGTTCGCCAAGAGCAGCGACATCCCGCGCATCGGGATCGCCAGCGCCCGCGCCGAGGGCTTCCTCACCCCGCCCGCCCTGCCGTCCCTCGCCCGCCGCAAGGAGTCCCGGCCGGACGGGAAGTACGCCGACACCTCTTCCTAGAGGGCGGATCCCGTCGGCGTCCCGGTTCCCCGGGCGGCGTCCCGTCTCAGGTGCCGCGGCCCGGGTCCCGGCCCGGACCGCGGGATCCGGTCGCCGTTCCGCCCGTGTCGTGGTGGCCCCGTTCCGCGCCCGCCGTGAACCCGATCACCGATCCGCCGCCCTCGCGGCGGAAGGCGAACGGCGCGCCGCCGTGGGCCAGGGCCACCTCGCGGACGATGGACAGGCCGAGGCCGGAACCGGGCAGGGAGCGGGCGTCGGCGGCGCGGTAGAAACGGTCGAAGACGCGTATCAGGTCGCCCGCGGCGATACCGGGCCCGCGGTCGAGGACCTCGACGCGGACCATGCCCGGGCGGGCGGGTCCGGCGACGGCGATCTCGATGGGCGCCTTGCCGCCGCGGTCGAACTTGGTGGCGTTCTCCACGAGGTTGGAGATGGCCCGCTGGAGCATGCCCGGCCGGCCCTGGATCGTGGTGTCGCCGCTGGAGCGGACCACGATGTCGCGACCGCTGCGCCGGCGCGCCAGTCCCGCGACGTCCTCGGCGATGTCGGCGACGTCGACCCGCTGCACGGGCTCGGAGTCGGACTGCCCGGCCGCGAGGTCGACCAGTTCGTTGACCAGGTCGGTCAGCTCGCGTGCCTCCTGGGTCAGGTCGGCGACCAGTTCCTCGCGGGTGGCGGGCGGCAGTTCGTCGATGCGCCGCAGCAGGGAGATGTTCGTGCGCAGGGAGGTCAGCGGCGTACGCAGTTCGTGGCCCGCGTCCTGGACCAGGCGGCGCTGGTCCTCCTCGGACTGGGCGAGCCGGCCCAGCATGCGGTCGAAGGAGCGGCCGAGGCGGCCCACCTCGTCGTAGCCGGTGACGGGCACCGCGACGCCGAGCCGCCGGGTGCGGGCGACGCCCTCGGCGGCGGAGGTGAGGATCACCAGCCGGCGCGTGATGCGGCGGGCCAGCCACCAGCCGCACAGGCCGGCGGCGATCACCACGGCCCCCATCAGGATCAGCGTGCGCTGCTGGAGCGCGCGCAGCAGGTCCTCGGTATCGCTGAACTCCTGGGCGACCTGCACGGCGCCGTGGCCCTTGCCGAGGGCGACGGTCGCGATCCGGTACACCTCGCCCTTGACATGCACGTCCTTGTACTCGACGGCCTTGCCTGCCTTCGCGGCGGCGGCGACGGCCTTGTCCTCGGCGGTCACGGGCAGCGGCGGTGTGCCGTGGTCGACGATCTCGCCGTGGGCGCCGAGCACCTGCACGTTGGTGCGGTTGGGCCGGACCAGTTCGTGCCCGGGACGGGAGGAGGTGAAGTCCGCGGGCGTCAGCTGGTAGCGCCGGACCTCGTCCCGTACGTCCTGCACGACTTGGGTGAACACCGACTGCTGGTCCACCCGCACCAGCCGGGCGGCGGAGTTGTACGACAGGATGCCGACGAGGACGGTGACAGCGGCGGTCACCACGGCGAACGACACCGCGAACGTGGTCCGCAGCGACGACAGCCGGGGCCGCGGTCTGTCCAGCAGCCGCGCGAGGCGGCCCACTCAGTCCTCCCGGAGCACGTAGCCCACGCCTCGGACGGTGTGGATCAGCTGCGGCGCGTTCGGCTCGTCGAGCTTGCGGCGCAGGTAGCCGACGTAGACGGCGAGGTTCTTGGAGCCGGGGCCGAAGTCGTAGCCCCAGATCCGGTCGTAGATGGTGGAGTGGTCCAGCACGATCCCCGCGTTGCGAACGAGCAGCTCGAGGAGTTCGAACTCGGTGCGGGTCAGCTCCAGCTCGCGTGTGCCCCGCCACACCCGGCGGGCCTGGAGGTCCATGCGGATCCCGGCCGCCTCGACCTGCCGCTCGGGCACCTGCGGCTCCTTCACCGGTACGTCCCCCGCGCCGCCCACGCCGACGCCGACCGGGCTGGTGCGGCGCAGCAGGGCGCGCAGCCGGGCGAAGACCTCCTCCACGTCGAACGGCTTGACGACGTAGTCGTCGGCACCGGCGTCCAGGCCGGCGATCCGGTCGGCGGTCTCCACCAGGGCGGTGAGCATGAGGATCGGGGTGCGGTCGCCCTCGGCGCGCAGCACCCGGCAGACCTGGAGCCCGTCGATGCCCGGCATCATCACATCGAGGACGAGGACGTCCGGCGGGCTCTTGTGGGCCTGGGCGAGTGCCTCGACGCCGTCGGCGACCGCCGTCACGTCGTAGCCCTCCAGCGTCAGGGCACGCTCCAGGGCGTGACGGATGGCACGGTCGTCTTCGGCGAGGAGCAGAGTCTGAGGCACCCGTCCAGTCTGCCAAGGCCGCAGGCCCGCGACCGAGACGAATGGGCCTACGATCACCCTTTTTACCCGCCTCTCACCGACTCGGAGGCAACGCGCCGGGCCGCCTACCGTCCTCTCACCATCGGCGGCGGCCCCCGCCCGCCCGCGGCCCTCCCCAGCGGCGGATACGCGTCACCTCCGCAGCGCCGCCAGTTGCTCCTCGAACGGCACCACCGTGAACCCGCCGGCCTCCGCGGGCGCGGCCTGCTCCGGCACGGCGGGCCGCTCCGGCCGCCGCCCCGCCGACAGCCCCGTCATCAGCGCCGCCAGTTCCCGTGCGGCCCTCGCGATCCGCTCGGGCAGACCCTCGGCGCCCCAGTCCTCCGAGGCGGCGTAGACGCCGGTGGGGACGACGACGGCCTTCAGGTACGCGAAGAGCGGGCGCAGCGCGTGGTCGAGGACCAGGGAGTGGCGGGCGGTGCCGCCGGTCGCGGCGATCAGCACCGGCTTGCCGGCCAGCGCGCCCTCGTCCCGTACCCCGAGCACGTCGAAGAAGGACTTGAACAGTCCGCTGTAGGAGGCGGAGAACACCGGCGTGACGACGATCAACCCGTCCGCCTCCGCGACCGCGTCCAGCGCGTCCGCCAGGGCCGGGCCGGGGAAGCCGCCCGTGAAGTTGTGCGCGATCTCCACGGCCAGGTCCCGCAGTTCGATCACGCGCGCGTCCACCGCCCCGGCGTGCTCGGCGGTCGCGGCCGCCAGCCGGTCGGCCAGCAGCCGCGTGGAGGACGGGACGCTCAGCCCCGCCGAGACGACGACGAGCTTCATACGGTGCTCACCTCTTCCTCGTTCCCGGACCGGCTCGCGGCCAGCAGGGAGCCATGGTTCGGCGCGTCCGGCACGTCCGCCGGGCGGCCCTTGGCGAACTCCTCGCGCAGCACCGGCACGACCTCCTCGCCCAGCATGTCGATCTGCTCCAGCACGGTCTTCAGGGGCAGGCCCGCGTGGTCCATCAGGAACAGCTGGCGCTGGTAGTCGCCGGCGTACTCGCGGAAGGACAGCGTCTTCTCGATGACCTGCTGCGGGGAGCCGACGGTCAGCGGGGTCTGGGCAGTGAAGTCCTCCAGGGAGGGCCCGTGGCCGTAGACCGGCGCGTTGTCGAAGTAGGGGCGGAACTCGCGCACCGCGTCCTGGGAGTTCTTCCGCATGAACACCTGGCCGCCGAGCCCGACGATCGCCTGCTCGGGCGTGCCGTGCCCGTAGTGGGCGTACCGGGCCCGGTACAGCTCGACCATCCGCTTGGTGTGGTCGGCCGGCCAGAAGATGTTGTTGTGGAAGAAGCCGTCGCCGTAGTAGGCGGCCTGCTCGGCGATCTCCGGGGAGCGGATGGAGCCGTGCCAGACGAAGGGCGGTACACCGTCCAGCGGGCGGGGCGTGGAGGTGAAGCCCTGCAACGGCGTGCGGAACTTGCCCTCCCAGTCGACGACGTTCTCGCGCCACAGGCGGTGCAGCAGGGCGTAGTTCTCGACGGCGAGGTTGATGCCCTGCCGGATGTCCTGCCCGAACCAGGGGTAGACCGGCCCGGTGTTGCCGCGCCCCATCATCACGTCCACCCGCCCGTCGGCCAGGTGCTGGAGCATCGCGAAGTCCTCGGCGATCTTCACCGGGTCGTTGGTGGTGATCAGGGTGGTGGAGGTGGACAGGATCAGCCGCTCCGTCCGCGCGGCGATGTAGCCGAGCATCGTGGTCGGGGACGACGGCACGAACGGCGGGTTGTGGTGCTCACCGGTCGCGAAGACGTCCAGGCCGGCCTCCTCGGCCTTCAGCGCGATGGCGACCATGGCCTTGATCCGCTCGCGCTCGCTCGGCGTACGCCCCGTGGTGGGGTCCGGCGTGACGTCGCCGACGCTGAAGATCCCGAACTGCATGGCCACTCACCCTCCAAGTTGTTGACGGTTCAACTATACCTGCCCAACCGTCCCCGTCCCGGAAGTATTCCGCTCCGCCCGGTACGACGACTCGGCAGGCCCCCAGGAGGGAGGGCGGCGACCGGAAAGCGGCCGGCCGGACCGCCCTCTGCCCGGCGGAGGCTCCGTGCGAGGCTGCCCTCATGCTGATCCTGCGTTCCGCCGCCCTCTTCGTCGTCGCCGCGCTGTTCGAGATCGGCGGCGCCTGGCTGGTCTGGCAGGGCGTGCGCGAGCACCGCGGCTGGATGTGGGCCGCCGGCGGCGTCCTCGCGCTCGGCGCGTACGGCTTCGTCGCCACCTTCCAGCCCGACGCCCACTTCGGCCGCGTCCTCGCCGCCTACGGCGGGATCTTCGTCGCCGGTTCGATCCTGTGGGGCATGGTCGCCGACGGCTACCGGCCCGACCGCTGGGACGTGACCGGCGTGCTGGTCTGCCTGGCGGGCATGGCCGTGATCATGTGGGCGCCACGGAACGGCGGCTGACGTTCACCTAGTGCCGCGGCAGGCAACGTTTGCCCGTGAAGGAGCGGCGTCCGGTGCGTGCTCTGGGGGTACCCCCTGCTCGAAGAGCTTGGGGGAGTGCCGGCCGGAAGTCCTCGTACTGGACGTACTTGGGCTTTCGGCCGGTGCGGCGAGAGGGCGTGCCGGGCGTCGCGACGGGGCGAACGCTGTCTGTCGGGGCACTAGTGCCGCGACCGGAAAGGTTCACCGGCTCACGACGCCCGGCAAACCTTTCCGGTCACAGCACTAGGCTGGGCGGAGCGAACGCACCACATCTCCGCCCCGAGGAGCAGCCCATGGCCACCGCCGCCCCGTCCGCCGCCTCCCGCATCGCCGTCGTGACCGGTGCGAGCAGCGGCATCGGCGCCGCCACGGCCCGGCAGCTCGCCGCCGCCGGCTACCGGGTCGTCCTGACCGCCCGCCGCAAGGACCGCATCGAGGCGCTGGCCGAGGAGATCGGCGCGGCCGGCCACTCCGCCACCGCCTACCAGCTGGACGTCACCGACCGCGCGGCGGTGGACGAGTTCGCCACGGCCTTCAAGGCCGTCGGCGTCCTGGTCAACAACGCGGGCGGGGCACTGGGCGCCGACCCCGTCGCCACCGGCGACCCGGCCGACTGGCGCACGATGTACGAGACGAACGTCATCGGCACCCTCAACCTCACCCAGGCCCTCCTGCCCAAGCTGGAGGCCAGTGGCGACGGCACGGTGGTCGTGGTCTCCTCCACCGCCGGTCACGGCACCTACGAGGGCGGCGGTGGCTACGTCGCCGCCAAGCACGGCGCCCACGTCCTCGCCGAGACCCTCCGCCTGGAGATCGTCGGCAGGCCGGTCCGGGTCATCGAGATCGCCCCCGGCATGGTCAGGACCGAGGAGTTCGCCCTCACCCGCTTCGGCGGCGACCGGGAGAAGGCCGCCAAGGTCTACGACGGCGTGGCCGAGCCCCTGACGGCCGACGACGTGGCCGACACCATCACCTGGGCGGTCACCCGCCCCAGCCACGTCAACATCGACCTCCTGGTCGTCCGTCCCCGCGCCCAGGCGTCGAACACCAAGGTCCACCGGGAGCCGCGATGACCGACGACCGCGACCGGGATACGGAGCGGGAACGCCTCGCCCTGGAGAAGAAGCGCGAACGGTATGTCTGGTACTACCTCGGCTACTTCCTCTTCGGCATCCACGTCGTCGCCTTCGTGATGATCTACGCGGTCCGCCACGCCAAGTAGCCGTAGGGCCCGGGCGTACGGCCGCGCCCGCGGGCCTCAGCCCTTCACGCAGACGACCTGTCGCAGCTTCGCCACGACCTCCACGAGATCCCGCTGCTGGTCGATGACCTGCTCGATCGGCTTGTAGGCGCCCGGGATCTCGTCGACGACGCCCGAGTCCTTGCGGCACTCCACGCCCCGTGTCTGCTCCTCCAGGTCCTTGGTGGAGAAGCGGCGCTTGGCGGCGTTGCGGCTCATGCGCCGGCCGGCGCCGTGCGACGCGGAGTTGAAGGACTCCTCGTTCCCGAGGCCCTTGACGATGTACGAGCCGGTGCCCATGGAGCCCGGGATGATGCCGTACTCCCCCGCCCGGGCGCTGATCGCTCCCTTGCGGGTGACGAGGAGGTCCATGCCCTCGTAGCGCTCGCGGCTCACGTAGTTGTGATGGCAGCTCACCTCGGGCTCGAAGGTCACCCTGGCCTTCTTGAACTCCCGGCGGATCACGTCCTTCAGGAGCGCCATCATGATCGCGCGGTTGTACCTCGCGTACTCCTGGGCCCAGTACAGGTCGTGCTCGTACGCCGCCATCTGCGGTGTGTCCGCCACGAAGACGGCGAGGTCACGGTCGACCAGCCCCTGGTTGTACGCAAGCTTCTGCGCGACGCCGATGTGGTGCTCGGCGAGTTCCTTGCCGATGTTGCGGGAGCCGGAGTGCAGCATGAGCCACACCGACTGGGACTCGTCGACGCAGACCTCCACGAAGTGGTTTCCGCTGCCCAGCGTTCCCATCTGCTTCGTGGCGCGCTCCTGACGGAATCTGACCGCCTCCGCCACCCCGTCGAAACGCCCCCAGAACCCGTCCCACCCCGCGGTGGCCAGGCCGTGGAACCGTCCCGGATCGACGGGATGGTCGTGCATTCCCCGCCCCACCGGAATCGCCTGCTCGATCTTCGAGCGGAGGCGGGACAGGTCGCCGGGGAGATCGCCGGCCCTCAGCGAGGTCTTCACGGCCGACATTCCGCAGCCGATGTCCACGCCCACCGCCGCCGGGCAGACCGCGCCCCGCATCGCGATGACCGAGCCGACCGTCGCGCCCTTGCCGTAGTGCACGTCCGGCATGACGGCGAGGCCCTTGATCCAGGGGAGGGTCGCGACGTTACGGAGCTGCTGCATCGCCACGTCCTCGACCGTCGCCGGGTCGGCCCACATGCGGATCGGGACCTTCGCACCCGGCACTTCCACATACGACATATCGCCCTCATTCCCCCGGAAACAAAACAGAAGCATGGAAACGCAATACCAGCGCCAAGGTCGGTGAAACAGGACAACGGACCGGCGTCCACGGCAGTGCGTGCGATACACATTGTCTCCAGGGAGCGCCCCCGCCCGGCAAGCGAATAACCAGCGGGGCCAGTGAAAGCGAGAGGAGCCTGACCGTGCTGCGGAAGGCGTACGTACCCGGCGCGGCCGCGCTCCTCGCGGCGCTGCTGCTGAGCGGCTGCACCGGTGGTTCGTCGAGTGACGGCCGGGCGGACAACGCCAACCCCGGCGGCTCCGACCCGACGACGGCGGCGGCCCAGCCGGGCAAGTACCGGACGCTTCCGGAGGCCTGCCGCGCGGTCGGCCACAACACCCTCGACTCGCTGCTGCCCGGCATCAAGCAGATCATGGACGTGGACCAGCGCGACAAGGCCTACGAGGGCCAGGCGACGCTCACGTACGACACCGACCGCAAGGTCGGATGCCGCTGGAAGGTGGAGTCCTCGGACGCCACCGACCACCTCTCCGTCGACTTCGAGCGGGTCGTCTCCTACGACAACACGGTCAGCGACGACAGTCAGGCGCAGTCGGTCTTCGCCGCCAAACGGGCCGCCGCGCACCTTCCCGAGCCGACCGCCACCGAGACCTCGGCCTCCACGACCGAGTCCAAGGCCGCCTCCGGCGCGGGTTCCGCATCACCTTCCGGTTCCGCTTCCGGTTCCGGCAGCACCCCGCCGTCGTCCCCGCCGTCCCCGCCGTCCCCGCCGTCCTCGCTGTCCTCTTCGTCCCAGTCGTCCTCGTCGTCCCCCGGCTCCCCTGCCTCCTCCTCGTCCGCCTCCGGCGACGCCTCTTCGACCGACCTCCAGCCCCGGCTCCTGAGCGATCTCGGCGACGAGGCGTTCCTCGACGACGCGCTCAACAGCTCCGGTTCGACTGCCCGCCAGCGCACCGTAACTGTGGCATTCCGCACGTCCAACGTCGTCGTGACCATCGTGTACGAGGAGCAGCCGGCGGCCGTCGGCATCGTCCCGGACAGCAAGGAAATGCAGGACAAGGCAAGGAAACTGGCCGCTCGGCTGGCCGATTCACTGGGTGGTTGACGACTCTCGCGTGGCACCCGGTGCCGCCGCGCTCAGTACGACAAGTGGGACCGCGCGACGGTCTCACCGCGTACGGTGGCCCCTCGGACCCGATCCGACCGCAGGAACCACGAGCGTCATGAGCGAAGGAACCATGCAGCGAGCAGCCCAGCGAGAAGAGCGAGCCCAGCGAGCCCAGGAGGCCCCGCGAGCGAAGCGTCCGAACCGCGCCCTTGTCTGCGCGATCGCCGTCCCCGTGATGCTGCTCGCCGCGGCCTGCTCCTCCTCGGACTCCGGCTCCGGCGGCGGTGCCAAGCAGACCACGGCAGGCGACGTGAAGGGCTCCGCGAGCCCGTCGCCGACGGTGCAGGCGGCGGCGTACGCGAAGCTGCCCCAGGCGTGCAAGGTGCTGTCGGACAAGACGCTCGGCGAACTGGTCCCGAAGGGCGCGAAGTCGGGCAAGGAGAGCGCCTCCAGCGACCTCTCCACGCGTACCGGCTGCTCCTGGAACAGCCTGGACAACAACGGCGTGAAGGGCTCTCAGTTCCGCTGGCTCAACGTGTCGCTGCTGCGTTTCGAGTCCGATGTCACCCGCGGCACCGGCGAGAAGCAGGCGCACGAGTTCTACCAGCGGCAGGTGCAGGACGTCCGGAACGTGGCGAGCGCGCAGAACGCGAAGTCGGAGCCGGTGTCCGGGACCGGCGACGAGGCCACGGTGGTGCGCTACGACCTGAAGAAGAAGGAAGGCGCCTTCAAGCAGCAGACGGTCGTGGCGCGGGTGGAGAACGTGGTCGTCACCCTCGACTACAACGGTGCCGGTCTGGCCGGTGACTCGACCCCGGACGCCAGCGACCTGACGAAGGCCGCGGAGAAGGCCGCCAAGGAAGCGGTGTCCGCGGTGACGACGGCGAACGGCGCGTCCGGCGGCGGTGCGCCGAGCACCTCCTCTTCCTCCTCGGCGTCCAAGTCCCCCGCGAAGTCGGCCTCACCGTCGAAGTCCGCGTCCAACGGCTGATCCACGGACGGGCCCATAAAAGCGGAGCATCCGGACCGGTCCCACGCCCCTCGCACAGATGTGCCACCCTGTTGCGCGCAACCAACACGCAAGGGGAGGGAGTTACGGGTGGCCACGCCACAGCTGACCCGGATGCACCGCGTTCTCATCGGCGTGGTCGTCACGGGTGCCGTGATCATCGCCGGTATCGGCTTCGCGGGTTCGTACGCGGCCGTCCGTGAACTCGCCGTCAAGAAGGGTTTCGGGAACTTCAGTTATGTGTTCCCGATCGGCATCGACGCGGGCATCTGTGTGCTGCTCGCTCTGGATCTGCTCCTGACCTGGATCCGGATCCCCTTCCCGCTGCTGCGCCAGACCGCGTGGGTGCTGACGCTGGCCACGATCGCCTTCAATGGCGCCGCCGCCTGGCCGGACCCGCTGGGTGTGGGCATGCACGCGGTGATCCCGGTGCTGTTCGTGGTCGCCGTGGAGGCGGCCCGGCACGCGATCGGCCGGATCGCGGACATCACGGCGGACAAGCACATGGAGGGCGTCCGCCTGACCCGCTGGCTGCTCTCCCCCTTGCCCACCTTCCTGCTGTGGCGGCGCATGAAGCTGTGGGAGCTGCGCTCCTACGACCAGGTCATCAAGCTGGAACAGGAACGTCTCGTCTACCAGGCCCGGTTGCGCTCCCGCTTCGGTCGGGCCTGGCGCCGCAAGGCCCCGGTGGAGTCCCTGATGCCACTGCGCCTCGCCCGGTACGGCGTCCCCCTGGGGGAGACGGCCCCGGCCGGCCTGGCGGCCGCGGGCATAGAACCGGCCCTGATCCCGCCGCGCCCGCAGGTCGAGACGGCCACGGACGCTCGCGCCGCCGAGGCGGCACGGATGGGCGGCGAGGGAGCCTCCCAGCCCGTTCCGGCCCTGGCGGAGGCACCGCCCGGCGGGCAGCGCCCCGAGCTGGCCGGCCCACACAACGGCGGGCAGCCGGTCCAGGAACAGCAGGCCCCGGACGAAGCGAGTCCCTGGTTCTCGGCCGCCCAGCAGGTCGACTACCACGGCGGCTACGACCCGGCGTACGAGCCGGCGTACGAGCCGGAGCCTCCGTACGAGGAACCCCCGTACGAGGAGTGGTACGAGGAACACCAGGGGCACCAGGAGCACCAGAATCACCAGGGCGAAGCCCCGCAGCCGCAGCAGCCCTCCCCGGAGGACACCGGCAGCTTCCCGATCCCGGCCGGCCCGAACCGCACCCGCCAGCTCGGCGAGGGCGGCGGCACCCCGCCCACGGAGCCGGACGAGGAGGCCTACTACCAGGTCTTCCGTCAGTCGATCAACGGCAGCCTGCCCACCCCCCGCGAGTTCGCCGACGGGGTGGAGGCCACGTACGGCATCTCGCTGCCCGACAACGAGGCCAAGCACTTGGTGAGCCGTTTCTCCAACCGCTTCAACGCGGAGCTGGAGGAAGACCACATCGCCTGAACCACGAGCCGAGACCTGAACCACGAACGAGGGGCCCTCGCATGAGGGCCCCTCGTCGTATCAACGCGTAGCGTTTCGCCACATCCGCTACTCCCCGAGCAGGGCCCGCACCCGCTCCTGCCCCACCGCGAGCAGCAGCGTGGGCAGTCGCGGCCCGGTGTCGCGGCCGACGAGCAGGTGGTAGAGCAGCGCGAAGAAGGACCGCTGGGCGGTCTTGATCTCCGGCGGCAGCTCCTTGGGCGTGGCGTTGGCGGAGAACCCGGCCTGGACCTTGGGCACGCCGTAGACGAGGTGGGTGAGCCCGTCGAGCGACCAGTGGTCCTGCAGGCCGTCGAGCAGCAGCCGGATCGACTGCTGGGAGGGCTCGTCGAGGGACTTCAACAGGTCGGTGTCGGGCTCCTCGCGGACGATGGTGCGCTGGTCGGCGGGGACGTGGTTGTTGATCCACGCCTCGGCCCTGTCGTACCGCGGGCGGGCCTCGTCGAGCGAGCCCAGCGGGTCGGCCGGGTCGAGTTCGGACAGGATGCGCAGCGCCTGGTCCTGGTGACCGGCGGTGATGTCGGCGACGGACGCGAGCGTGCGGTACGGCAGCGGGCGCCGCGTCTTCGGCAGCTCGCCGGCGGCGGTGCCCACCGCGCGCGTGTACGCGGCGACGTCACCGGGCAGCGCCGAGCCGTCGGCGACCTTGGCGACGAGCTTGTCCCACTCGTCGTACAGGCGCTGGATCTCCTGGTCGAAGGCGATCTTGAAGGACTGGTTCGGCCTGCGCCGGGCGTACAGCCACCGCAGGAGCTGCGGCTCCATGATCTTCAGCGCGTCGGCCGGGGTGGGGACGCCGCCGCGCGAGGACGACATCTTCGCCATGCCGGAGATGCCCACGAAGGCGTACATCGGGCCGATCGGCTGCTTGCCGCCGAAGATCCCGACGATCTGCCCACCGACCTGGAACGAGGACCCCGGCGAGGAGTGGTCGACACCGCTCGGCTCGAAGATCACGCCCTCGTACGCCCACCGCATCGGCCAGTCGACCTTCCAGACCAGCTTGCCGCGGTTGAACTCGCTGAGCCGGACCGTCTCCGAGAAACCGCACGCGGTGCAGGCGTAGGTCAGCTCGGTGGAGGCGTCGTCGTAGGCGGTGACGGTGGTGAGGTCCTTCTCGCAGTTGCCGCAGAACGGCTTGTACGGGAAGTAGCCGGCGGAGCCGGAGCTGCCGTCGTCCTCGGACGCGGCGCCCGAGCCCTCCTCGGCCTCCAGCTCGGCCTCGTCCAGGGGCTTCTGCTGCTTCTTGGCCGCCTTGGGCTTGGTGCGGTACTGGGCGAGGATCGCGTCGATGTCGCCCCGGTGCTTCATCGCGTGCAGGATCTGCTCGCGGTACGCGCCGGAGGTGTACTGCTCCGTCTGGCTGATGCCGTCGAACTCCACGCCCAGTTCGGCGAGCGAGGCGACCATGGCGGCCTTGAAGTGCTCGGCCCAGTTGGGGTGCTTCGAGCCCTTCGGGGCCGGGACGGAGGTCAGCGGCTTGCCGATGTGCTCGGCCCACGACTCGTCGACACCGGCGATCCCGGCCGGGACCTTGCGGTACCGGTCGTAGTCGTCCCAGGAGATCAGGTGCCGTACCTGGTACCCGCGGCGGCGGATCTCGTCGGCGACCAGGTGCGGGGTCATGACCTCGCGCAGGTTGCCCAGGTGGATGGGGCCGGACGGCGACAGCCCGGACGCGACGACGACCGGTTTGCCCGGGGCCCGACGCTCCGACTCCTCGATGACGTCGTCCGCGAAACGGGAGACCCAGTCGGCGGTCTCGGTGCTCTGAGCCACGATCGGCACGTCCTCTTTCCCTGAAGGTTCTCCGTGGGCAGCCGCTACGGTCGCACGGCTGACCGCTCCATTGTCCCAGGCGGGTCGGCATCCGCGAAAACACCTTTTCAACGCGTTGGACGAGTGCGGGCGGCCCGGCGTTCGCCCGTCGGCCGGAAAATTCGCTTTACCCCGCATGGGATACTGGGCCTGTCTATCCATCCGCACGAGGAGAACGGCACCCTTTCCTATGGCCTCGGTCACGTCCCTCACCGCTTCCGTCCACCAGCGCCTCGCGTCCGCCCTCTCGGCCACCCTGCCGGAGACCGCCGCCGCGGACCCGCTGCTGCGACGCAGCGACCGGGCGGACTTCCAGGCCAACGGCATCCTGGCGCTGGCCAAGCAGGCGAAGTCGAACCCGCGGGAGCTGGCGGCGCAGGTCGTCGGGCACGTGGTCACCGGTGATCTGATCAAGGACGTCGAGGTCTCCGGACCCGGATTCCTCAACATCACGGTCACCGACCGGGCGATCACGGAGAACCTCGCGGCGCGGGCGGCCGACTCCGAGGGCCGGCTGGGTGTGCCGTACGCGGAGCAGCCGGGCACGACGGTGATCGACTACGCCCAGCCGAACGTGGCGAAGGAGATGCACGTCGGCCACCTGCGGTCCGCGGTGATCGGCGACTCCGTCGTCCAGCTCCTGGAGTTCACCGGCGAGAACGTGGTCCGCCGGCACCACATCGGCGACTGGGGCACCCAGTTCGGCATGCTCATCCAGTATCTGGACGAGCACCCGCACGAGCTGGACCACAAGGCGTCCGAGGTGACCGGCGCGGAGGCGATGTCGAACCTCGACCGCCTCTACAAGGCCGCGCGCAAGCTCTTCGACTCCGACGAGGAGTTCAAGACGCGGGCCCGGCGCCGGGTGGTGGACCTCCAGGCCGGCGACGCGCACACGGTGGCCATGTGGCAGAAGTTCGTGGACGAGTCGAAGATCTACTTCTTCTCCGTCTTCGAGAAGCTGGACATGGATGTCCGGGACCCGGACATCGTCGGCGAGTCCGGCTACAACGACATGCTCGCCGAGACCTGCCGCCTGCTGGAGGAGTCCGGCGTGGCGGTCCGCTCGGAGGGCGCCCTGTGCGTCTTCTTCGACGACGTCAAGGGCCCGGACGGCAACCCGGTCCCGCTGATCGTCCAGAAGTCCGACGGCGGCTACGGCTACGCGGCCACCGACCTGTCGGCGATCAGGGACAGGGTCTTCAACCTCAAGGCGAACACCCTGCTGTACGTCGTGGACGCCCGGCAGTCCCTGCACTTCAAGATGGTCTTCGAGACCGCGCGGCGGGCCGGCTGGCTGAACGACGACGTGACGGCGTACCAGTTGGCGTTCGGCACGGTGCTCGGCAAGGACGGCAAGCCGTTCAAGACCCGTGAGGGCGAGACGGTCCGCCTGGTCGACCTGCTCGACGAGGCGATCGAGCGTGCCTCGGCGGTCGTCCGGGAGAAGGCGCAGGACCTCTCGGACGAGGAGATCGCCGAGCGGGGTGCCCAAGTGGGCATCGGCGCGGTGAAGTACGCGGACCTGTCGACCTCGGCGAGCCGGGACTACAAGTTCGACCTGGACCAGATGGTCTCGCTGAACGGCGACACGTCGGTCTACCTCCAGTACGCCTACGCCCGGATCCAGTCGATCCTCCGCAAGGCCGGAGAGGTACGGCCCTGCGCGCACCCGGAGCTGGAACTGACGCAGGCGGAGCGGGCGTTGGGCCTGCACGCCGACGCCTTCGCGGAGATGGTGCGGGAGGCGGCCGCCGAGTACGCCCCGCACAAGCTGACCGCGTACCTGTACCAGCTCGCGTCCCTGTACACGACCTTCTACGACAAGTGCCCGGTGCTGAAGGCGGAGACGCCGGAGCAGGTGGAGAACCGCCTGTTCCTGTGCGACGTCACCGCGCGCACCCTGCACCAGGGCATGGCCCTGCTGGGCATCCGGACGCCCGAGCGCCTCTGACGGATCCGCCGGTCCGTCCGCCGCAGGCCCCGCCCCGTACTCGACGGGTCGGGGCCTGCGCGCGTTGCGGCGGACGTCCGGGCATGTCCCCCACCTCCTGCGGCCCGTACGCGCCGCCGGGAGCCCCTTCCTCGCGCACAAGATCGAAGTGCGGCGGGCACCGGAGGCCCCGACGATGACGAAGGAGCGGAGCGCGGAACTTCCCACAGTTCGGGCACTCCGCTGCGTCATGCGTCTGCGTCTTGCTTCACAGAAGGAGGAATCCATGACGGCAACGACGGAGAGCCCCACTCGGGAGAAGGCAGGCGTCGGCCAGGAGGAAGAGGAGTCCGCCATCGGACCGCTTCTGCTGGCCGCGCTGCTCTCCCGGCGTGAGGAACACGGGGAGGACCCGATCATCGGCCACCCTCTCCTCCTCGCCGCGCTCATGCGCCGCCGGGAGGAGGGCGGGGAGTCGATGATCCAGCACCCCCTGCTGCTCGCCGCCCTGATGCGCCGCCGGGAGGAACGGGAGGACCCCATCATCGAGAACCCCCTCCTCCTCGCCATGCTCATGCGCCGCCGCGAGGAGCGCGGGGAGTCGATGATCCAGCACCCCCTGCTGCTCGCCGCCCTGATGCGCCGCCGGGAGGAACGGGAGGACCCCATCATCGAGAACCCCCTCCTCCTCGCCATGCTCATGCGCCGCCGCGAGGAGCGCGGGGGCTCGACGATCCAGCACCCCCTGCTGCTCGCCGCGCTGGCCGCCCGGCGCTAGGAGCTGGCGACACCCCGCCCTCCGACGGCCGCGCTCACCGGCGTCGGGGGGCGGGTCCCGTACGGCAATCGAACTTGAGGAACCACAAATGGCAGCTGAGTCCGGCGGAGAGACGGAACGGGATCCCCTGGAGACCTTCATCGACGAGGTCTTCGAGGAAATGGTGCGCGAGTCCGGGATTCCGCACACCGGTACCGGTATGAGGCATGGGAAGGACCCGCTGGCGGCGGCTCTGCTGGAAGCCGCCGCGACGTCCCTTTCCCGGCCGGCGCACTCCCGGTCCTCGGAACTGGAGAAGGCGCTGTTCGCGCAGGTCCTTGCGACCGCGTTGGCGGAATCCCTCGCGCCCGCCCTGGCGGAGTCCCTGGCCATGGAGATCATGAAGGTGCTGAACCAGCACGCCGCCTCGCACGGCGGCGCCGACGGCACCGCCCGGGCGTCGGCGGGCGGAGGTTCCCGCGGCCGGCGCGGCGAAGGCGAACGGGGCACGGGCTCCTGACCCTCCGCGGACCGCGCACCGGTCACGGCGCGGCGGGGCCGCCCGTGCGGAAACGGGCGGCCCGGCGGGGTGGCGGGGTCAGCGCAGCTTCTGCGCGACCTCGGTGGCCCAGTAGGTGAGGATGTTGCGCGCCCCGGCCCTCTTGATGCCGGTCAGGGACTCCAGGATGGCCCGGTCCCGGTCGACCCAGCCCTTCTCGGCGGCGGCCTCGATCATCGAGTACTCGCCGGAGATCTGGTAGGCGGCGACCGGCACGTCCACGGCGTCGGCGACCCGGGCGAGGACGTCGAGGTAGGGACCGGCCGGCTTGACCATCACCATGTCGGCGCCCTCCTCCAGGTCGAGGGCCAGCTCCCGCAGCGACTCCCTCAGGTTCGCCGGATCCTGCTGGTAGGTCTTGCGATCCCCCTGCAGCGAGGAGCCGACCGCCTCCCGGAAGGGCCCGTAGAACGCGGACGAGTACTTGGCGGTGTAGGCGAGGACGGCCACGTCCTCCCGGCCGATCTGGTCCAGCGCGTCCCGGATGACGCCGATCTGCCCGTCCATCATCCCGCTGGGGCCCACGACATGGGCGCCGGCGTCGGCCTGGACCTGGGCCATCTCGGCGTACCGCTCGAGCGTCGCGTCGTTGTCGACCCGGCCCTCGGCGTCGAGGACGCCGCAGTGACCGTGGTCGGTGAACTCGTCGAGGCACAGGTCGGACATGACGAGCAGCTCGTCCCCGACCTCGGCGCGCACATCGCGCAGCGCGACCTGGAGGATCCCGTCCGGGTCCGTCCCCGCCGTCCCGAGGCCGTCCTTCTTGCCCTCCTCCGGCACCCCGAACAGCATGATCCCGGAGATCCCGGCCTCCACCGCCTCGGCGGCCGCCTTCTTCAGGCTGTCGCGCGTGTGCTGCACCACCCCGGGCATCGCCGAGATCGGCACGGGCTCGCTCACGCCCTCACGGACGAACGCGGGGAGGATGAGGTCCGCCGGGTGCAGCCGGGTCTCGGCGACCATGCGCCGCATGGCGGGGGTGGTGCGCAGCCGGCGAGGACGCGTACCGGGAAACGATCCGTACTTCGTCATGCCCTCTACGCTACGCCCGCAGCCCCGATGCCTTTGCCGACGGGGAGTCGGCCGGGGCGGCGACGGCCGTGCTGGCCGGTCTCGGGCTTCTGCTCGGGCTGAACGGCAACGCCGCCGCGGCCCTGATCGCGTTCGGCTCCGGCGGTTTCCACTTCTTCTTCCTCACCCGTCGCGGTCGTGGCGCTCGCCACCCGGTTGAGCGCATCGTCGCCGTCGGCCTCTCCCCAGAACGCCTCGCCGTGGCCGAGCGGTTCGGCGCCACCCACACACTCGACGGCGCCGGTACCGACGTCGCGGCCTGGTGCCAGGAGGAGCTCGGCGGGGTGGACTACGCCTTCGAGGCGATCGGGAGCCCCAAGGTCGTCGAAACCCTCCCGGCCATGCTCGCCTCGGGCGGCGCGGCGGTCCTGGTCGGGATGGCACCGACCGGCGCGGCCGGTTCGTTCGACCTGTTCGACCTCGCCGACCAGGGCAAACGTATCCTCGGTTGCAACTACGGCTCCAGCGTCGGGGAGATCGACATCCCCAAACTGGCCCGCCTCTACCTGGCGGGCCGGCTGCCGCTGGACGACCTGATCGGCAGGACCCGGCCGCTGCGGGAGACGGCGGAGGCGTTCGACGATCTCAGGTCGAACACCGGGGTCAGGACGATCCTGACCCCGTGAGCCGCCCCGTGCCCGACAGCCGCCCCGTACCCGACCACTTTCCGGAGGCCTGATGTACGCCGTGACCGACCCCACCACCGGGGAAGTCGCCGAGACCTACCCGACCGCCACCGACGCCGAGATCGCGGATGCCGTCTCCGCCGCCCACGCGGCCACCTCCTGGGGCCGTACCAGCTCCGTGGCCGAGCGCTCCGCGCTGCTGCGCCGGCTCGGCGACCTGCACACGGAGCACCAGGCCGAACTGGCCGCGAGCATCGTGCGCGAGATGGGCAAGCCGCTCGCCGAAGCCGAGGGCGAGGTCGGCTTCTGCGCCGACATCTACCACTACTACGCCGACCACGCCGAGGCGTTCCTCGCCGACGAGCCGCTCGACGTCACCTCCGGTCCGGGCAGCGCCGTCGTCCGGCGCAGCCCGGTGGGCGTCCTGCTCGGCATCATGCCGTGGAACTTCCCGGCCTACCAGGTGGCCCGGTTCGCCGCCCCGAACCTCGCGCTCGGCAACACCATCGTCCTCAAGCACGCCCCCCAGTGCCCGGCCACCGCCGCGCTGCTGGAGAAGCTGTTCGCCAAGGCGGGCTTCCCGGCCGGCGCGTACGTCAACGTGTACGCCACCAACGAGCAGATCGCCGAGGTGATCGCCGACCCGCGGGTCCAGGGCGTCTCGCTGACCGGCTCGGAGCGGGCCGGGGCCGCCGTCGCCGAGATCGCCGGGCGGCACCTGAAGCGCGTCGTTCTCGAACTCGGCGGCTCCGACCCGTTCATCGTGCTGTCCACCGACGACCTCGACGCGGTCGTCGAGGCCGCCGTCGCGGCCCGGCTCGACAACACCGGCCAGGCCTGCAACGCCGCCAAGCGGTTCGTCGTCGTCGAGGACCTCTACGACGCGTTCGTCGAGAAGTTCACTGCCCGGCTGCTCGCCGGCGAGACCGGTGCCCCGCTGTCGTCGGCCGCCGCCGCCGCGAACCTCGCCCGGCAGGTGGACGAGGCGGTCGCCCAGGGCGCCACGCTCCACAGCGAGGGCGAACGGCACGGGGCCTACTTCCCGGCCGGAGTACTCACCGGGCTCACCACCGAACACACCGCCGCCCGCCAGGAGCTCTTCGGACCGGTCGCAATGGTCTTCCCGGCGGCCGACGAGGACGACGCCCTGCGCATCGCCAACGACACCCCCTACGGCCTCGGGTCCTACGTCTTCACCACCGACCCCGCGCAGGCCGAACGCGTCGCCGACCGCATCGAGGCCGGCATGGTCTTCGTCAACGGCGTCGGCGCCGAGGGCGCGGAACTGCCCTTCGGCGGCATCAAGCGCTCCGGCTTCGGCCGCGAACTCGGCCGCCCCGGAATCGAGGAGTTCGTCAACAAGAAGCTCATCCGAACCGTGGCGTGACAACTCAGGGCACGTGAACGGGTCCGGGCCTCCGACGGGGGCCCGGACCACCGCACCGGCAGGTGCGGCTCGGCTGATGGCAGGATGCCGCGCATGGCCGATGTGTGGAACGTGACCTGCCGTCCCCGCTGGAGACGCGTCCTGTGGCCCTTCGTCCGGGTGAGCGCCGACGCCCGCGGTCCGCACTCCCGGACGCTGCTGCGCCGCCGCAGCGTGCCGTGGGGCGACATCGCCGAACTGCGCGTGCACCGAAAACCGCGCGAACCCCCTGGGCCCACAATCCCCGTCGCGTCAGCCTGGTACTGCACGACGGACGCGAGCGGCTCCTGCCCCTGCCGCGCAGCCGGCCGTCCGACGACCCGGACTTCGACGCCGAGGTGGAAGCGCTCCGCGCGCTGACCTTCTGGCGCGGCCGGGTGATGAAGGTCGTCGGAAAGCGCTACGTGTGGCACGTCAACGTCCCCACCGCCGGAGGAACGGCCGTCTTCGCGGCCGTGTTCGCTCTCGCCGCGTGCTACCCCGCGGCCCACTCGCTGCTGAGCCTGCTCGGGCGCCGACTGCGTGACGACGGGGAGCTCCCGCCGGCCCTCCCGTTCGGGGGCGCGCTCGTCGCCACCGCGCTGTGGCTCCTGCCGCTCTGCTACCTCCACCCCACGACCCTGTTCTCCTCGCCCGTGGCGATCACGTGGCTGGCCGTGGGCTCGCTGCTCACGCTGGGGCTGTTCGCCGGGGCCTGGCACACCACCTGTGCGCCGGGAACAGCGGCCGGAACGACCGAGAAGTCCGCCGCCGAAGAGGACGAGGAGGAATTCCTGGCCGCCCGCTTCCTGGAGGACACCGACTACAACCCGCGCGGCTTCGGCACCCACATCGCCCTGGGCGGCGGCCCTCCCGCGGTGGCGCCCGGTCCGGACCGGTTCGCGGCGAAACCGATACCGGTGGAGCGCCTCACCCTCAAGAACGTACGGCGCGCCCGAGTACCGACCCCGTGGACAGACGCTGGGACGTCGCCGAATTCGACGACGCCGGCACACCGGTCCGCCTCGCGGCCGAACCCGCCGACCTGGCTCGCGTCCTCCGCGGACTGGACCTCGCGAAAACCTCCGTGAACACCGCGAACCCCGGGCAGTGAAAGACCGGCCCACGACGGCGCCGGGGTTCACGTAAACGAGCTGGTGGCGGAACGCGCCCGGACGGCACGCTCCGCCACCAGCTCACTCAGCACTCACATCGCACTCACGTCGACGAGCGGCGTCTCCGCGCCCCCGGGCGGCGTTCGCTCGGGCGGGTCACCGGGTCGCCCGCTTCCAGGGCCGCCAGGCGGCGCCTCGCGCCGAAGTCGGCCAGGGCCTCGGCCAGCTTGTGGACGGACGGCTCGGGAGCCATCACGTCCACCCGCAGGCCGTGCTCCTCGGCGGTCTTCGCCGTGGCCGGGCCGATGCAGGCGATCACCGTCACGTTGTGCGGCTTGCCCGCGATGCCGACCAGGTTCCGCACCGTGGACGACGACGTGAACATCACCGCGTCGAAGCCGCCGCCCTTGATGGCCTCGCGGGTCTCCGCCGGGGGCGGAGAGGCGCGGACCGTGCGGTAGGCCGTGACGTCGTCGACCTCCCAGCCCAGTTCGATCAGACCCGCCACGAGGGTCTCCGTGGCGATGTCCGCGCGGGGCAGGAAGACACGGTCGATCGGGTCGAAGACCGGGTCGTACGGCGGCCAGTCCTCCAGCAGGCCCGCGGCCGACTGCTCGCCGCTCGGCACCAGGTCCGGCTTCACACCGAAGGCGATCAGCGCCTTCGCGGTCTGGTCGCCGACCGCGGCCACCTTTATGCCGGCGAACGCACGGGCGTCGAGGCCGTACTCCTCGAACTTCTCCCGCACCGCCTTCACCGCGTTGACCGAGGTGAACGCGATCCACTCGTAGCGGCCCGTCACCAGGCCCTTCACCGCGCGCTCCATCTGCTGGGGCGTGCGCGGCGGCTCGACGGCGATCGTCGGGACCTCGTGCGGCACGGCTCCGTAGGACCGCAGCTGGTCGGAGAGCGAGGCCGCCTGCTCCTTGGTGCGCGGCACGAGGACCTTCCACCCGAACAGCGGCTTGGACTCGAACCACGAGAGCTGGTCGCGCTGCGCGGTCGCGCTGCGCTCGCCGACCACGGCTATCACCGGGCGCCCGCCGTCCGGGGACGGCAGGACCTTGGCCTGCTTCAGGGTCTGCGCGATCGTGCCGAGCGTCGCCGCCCAGGTGCGCTGGCGGGTGGTCGTACCGGCGACCGTCACCGTCATCGGGGTGTCGGGCTTGCGGCCCGCCGAGACCAGTTCGCCGGCCGCCGCGGCGACCGAGTCGAGCGTGGTCGACACGACGACCGTGCCGTCCGAGGCGCCGACCTCGGTCCAGCAGCGGTCGGAGGCCGTACGGGCGTCGACGAACCGCACGTCGGTGCCCTGGGCGTCGCGCAGCGGCACCCCGGCGTACGCGGGCACGCCGACGGCGGCCGCGATGCCGGGGACGACCTCGAAGGGAACGCCCGCGGCGGCGCAGGCGAGCATCTCCTCCGCGGCGTACGTGTCGAGTCCCGGGTCCCCGGACACCGCACGGACGACCCGCCTGCCGCCCCGCGCGGCCTCCATGACAAGATGTGCGGCATCCCGCACCGCGGGGATCCCAGCGGTTGTTGACGTGCCGTCAACAACCGTGAGCTGGGGTGTGCCCGTGCCCGGATGCGAGTCCGCCGAAGGACCCGGGTCCGTGTGCACGACGGCGACGCCCTGCCTGGCGTGCGTGCGCACGACGTCGAGCACCTCGTGCTCGGCGACGAGGACGTCCGCGTTGGCCAGCGCCTCCACGGCGCGCAGTGTGAGCAGTCCCGGATCTCCGGGTCCGGCACCGAGGAAGGTGACGTGCCCGTGTTCGGGACAGGCGGGAAGGGTGGTGGGGCTCACTGTGCTCGCTCCCCCATCAGACCGGCCGCGCCCTGGGCGAGCATCTCGGTGGCGAGTTCGCGACCGAGTGCCATCGCCTGCTCGTGCGTCTGGGGCACGGGACCAGTGGTGGACAGCTGCACCAGTGCGGAGCCGTCGGGCCTGCCGACGACGCCCCGCAGGCGCATTTCCTTGACAATCTGCCCGTCGCCCAACAGGTCGGCCAGCGCGCCCACGGGGGCGCTGCAACCGGCCTCCAGGGCGGCGAGCAGTGACCTCTCGGCGGTCACGGCGGCCCGCGTGTGCGGGTCGTCGAGCTCGGCGAGTTCGGCGGCGAGGGCAGCGTCTTGGGCGGTGTGCCCCGCCCTGCACTCGACCGCCAGGGCCCCCTGGCCGGGGGCGGGCAGAATCGTGTCGACCGACAGGAAGTCGGTCGCCTCCTCGCTCCGGCCGACCCGGTTCAGTCCGGCGGCGGCGAGCACCACCGCGTCGAGTTCGCCGTTCTTGACGAAGCCGATGCGGGTGTCGACGTTGCCCCGGATCGGGACCGTCTCGATGTCCAGGCCGTGGGCGCGGGCGTACGCGTTCAGCTGGGCCATGCGGCGCGGCGAGCCCGTACCGATGCGCGCCCCGCGGGGCAGGTCGGTGAACTTCAGCGCGTCCCGGGCGACGAGCACGTCGCGCGGGTCCTCGCGCTCGGGTACGGCGGCCAGGACCAGGTCCTCGGGCTGCGTGGTGGGCAGGTCCTTGAGCGAATGAACCGCGAAGTCCACCTCGCCCCGCTGCAACGCCTCGCGCAGCGCGGCCACGAACACACCCGTGCCGCCGATCTGTGCGAGGTGCTCGCGGGAGATGTCGCCGTAGGTGGTGACCGGGACGAGTTCGACAGGCCGTCCGGTCACCTGGCTCACGGCGTCCGCCACCAACCCGGACTGGGCCATGGCGAGCTTGCTGCGCCTGGTCCCGAGCCTCAGTGCCTTCTCAGTCATGCTGGCCCTCGGTTCTTGCTGTGCTTCTCGGAGTCGTCGTGCTTCTCGGAGTCTTCGGAATCGCGGTCGGCCCGGGAGACGGAGGCGACCGTCTCGGGGTCCAGGTCGAACAGGGTGCGCAGCGCGTCCGCGTATCCGACGCCGCCCGGCTCGGCCGCGAGCTGCTTGACCCTGACCGTCGGCGCGTGCAGCAGCTTGTCCACGACCCGCCGGACGGTCTGGGTGATCTCCGCCCGGTGCTTGTCGTCGAGGCTGGGCAGCCGCCCCTCCAGACGGGCGATCTCGCTGCTCACGACGTCGGCGGCCATGGTGCGCAGCGCGACGACGGTGGGTGTGATGTGCGCCGCCCGCAGGGCAGCCCCGAAGGCCGCGACCTCGTCGGAGACGATACGGCGGACCTGGTCGACGTCGGCGGCCATCGGAGCGTCGGCAGAGGCCTCGGCGAGCGACTCGATGTCCACCAGGCGCGCCCCGGCGAGCCGGTGCACGGCCGCTTCGACGTCGCGCGGCATGGCGAGGTCCAGCACGAACAGGGCCGGCTCGGGGCGCGGTGCGGCGGCGACCGGCTCGGGCCTGCGGTACTCGGGGATCCGGCCTGCGCCGGCCACGGTCGCGGCGAGCGCGGTGATCAGCTCGGCGTCGGCCTCCGGGTCGGCCTCGGCACGGGCGGACTCGTGGCGGTCGACGGTGCCTCCCCCGAGCTCTCGGCTCCGCTCGAGCAGGGCGGTACCCCCATCGACCCAGGTCCCGTGCTGCTCCAGGGTGGCCGCGTCCAGGCCGGCCACGGCGGACTCGCCCATCAGGGAGAAGCCGGGCTCGGCGGCGGCGAGGTCCAGCGGGCAGTTCTCGTCGGCACCGGCGGCGTTCACGGGCGGCAGGGGGGTCTCGCGGACGTCCGTCCGCACCGCCGTACGGCCACTGCCGTGCTCTTCCCCGGCGGCCCGCGCCACGGTGACGGGCGACCCGGTACGGCCCTCGACCGCGGCGGCGACCGTCTCGGCGGTCAGGACGAGTCCCGTCGCGCCGGTGCAGGAGACGGCGACATCTGCACGTGTCAGCTCGACCGGCACCGCGTCCATCGGTACCGCGCGGGCCAACACGTCCGTGCCGTCGTCCTCGGTGAGGATCTGGACGAGGCGCTCGGCCCGGTCCTGCGTACGGTTGGCGATCACTATCTCGCCGACGCCGACCCGGGCGAGCGTGGCGGCGGCCAGCGACGACATCGATCCGGCGCCGATGACCAGGGCCTTCTTGCCGCGCGCCCAGGCCTGCACGTCCGCGCCCGCGGACAGCTGCTCCAGGCCGAAGGTGACCAGGGACTGCCCGGCGCGGTCGATGCCGGTCTCGGAGTGGGCGCGCTTGCCGACCCGCAGGGCCTGCTGGAACAGGTCGTTCAGCAGGCGCCCGGCGGTGTGCAGGTCCTGGGCGCGGGCCAGGGAGTTCTTGATCTGGCCGAGGATCTGGCCCTCGCCGACGACCATCGAGTCCAGGCCGCAGGCCACCGAGAACAGGTGGTGGACGGCCCGGTCCTCGTAGTGCACGTAGAGGTACGGGGTGAGCTCCTCCAGACCGACCCCGCTGTGCTGGGCGAGCAGCGTGGACAGTTCGGCGACACCGGCGTGGAACTTGTCCACGTCGGCGTACAGCTCGATGCGGTTGCAGGTGGCGAGGACGGCGGCCTCGGTGGCCGGCTCGGCGGCGACCGTGTCCTGGAGCAGCTTGTCCTGGCCGTCCGCGCTCAGCGAGGCGCGCTCCAGGAGGCTGACCGGGGCGCTGCGGTGGCTCAGTCCGACGACGAGGAGACTCATGCCGGCATCACGGCGGGGACATCCCCGTCCGGGCCCTGGTCGGTGGACTCGTCGCGGACCGCGGCGGCGGGCGGGACGGCGCGCTCGGCGACGGCCTCCTCACCGGCTTTGCGCTGCTCGTGGAAGGCGAGGATCTGAAGCTCGATGGAGAGGTCGACCTTGCGCACGTCGACGCCGTCCGGGACGGACAGCACGGTCGGCGCGAAGTTCAGGATGGAGGTGACACCGGCGGCCACCAGCCGGTCGCAGACCTGCTGGGCGGCGCCCGCGGGGGTCGAGATCACGCCGATCGAGACGCCGTTGTCCCGGATGATCTTCTCCAGCTCGTCGGCGTGCTGGACCGGGATGCCGGCGACGGGCCGGCCGGCCATCGCGGGGTCGGCGTCGATGAGCGCGGCGACGCGGAAGCCGCGGGAGGCGAAGCCGCCGTAGTTGGCGAGGGCGGCGCCGAGGTTGCCGATACCGACGATCACAACCGGCCAGTCCTGGGTGAGCCCCAGTTCGCGGGAGATCTGGTACACGAGATACTCGACGTCGTAGCCGACCCCGCGGGTCCCGTAGGAGCCGAGGTAGGAGAAGTCCTTGCGCAGCTTGGCGGAGTTGACCCCCGCCGCGGCCGCGAGCTCCTCGGAGGAGACCGTGGGCACCGAGCGCTCCGACAGTGCGGTCAGGGCTCGGAGGTACAGCGGAAGCCTGGCGACGGTGGCCTCGGGAATCCCTCGGCTACGGGTCGCCGGTCGGTGAGTTCGGCCAGTTGCCACGGTGCTCCTGCGGGTAGAGCGGGGCTGCGGGCGGTCATACGTCCCCAGACCGCCCCGTCGACAGCAGGCTATGTCTTTGTGAACGTGTGCACAAAGATGGTGTCCGATTTGCCCGGCCAACGTGACCGGGGTCACGCACCCCCGGCGCGGATGTTTGGAACCGCCACATCCGCACCACTGTGCCTTTGTTGTTGGGGGCAAAACCGCACACTCTCCTCTACGATCCCCACCCCCGAGACCAAGACGCCATCGATCCTAGGCGACTTCCGGCCAGTTTGGACTCCTCGGTCAGTCTCGATCAGCCCGCGAGCTCCTTGCGCAGCCGCCCCTCGTTCACCCGCCAGAAGGTGTGTTGTTCACCGTCGACGAGTACAACCGGAATCTGCTCCCAGTACCGGTCGTACAGCTCCGGATCCTGGGTGATGTCCTTCTGCTCCCAGGCGACACCCAGGTCGGCGCAGACCTTCTCCACGACGGCCTGCGCGTCGTCGCACAGGTGGCAGCCCGGCTTGCGGACGAGGGTGACGAGCCGCCCCTGGGGCCCGGGGGACTTGCGGCGGAAGATGGGACTCATGTCGGCCATTGTCGCTCCGGCACGGGCCCGCGGAACCCCGCCGGCGCGGACCGCCGCAACGACCCCGTCGCAAAGAGTTCACGGGCCGCGAAACCTCTCGACTCCGGAACCACCCTGCCAACTGGCTATGCTCACGCCATGGCCGCTCTCGGATGGCTCACTTCCCGTAGGCGCTCCGCCACGGCGCGAAGCGTGTTGGCAGGCGAGGCCTCTGCGGAGGCAGCGCGCAAATCCTCGCAGGAAGCGGGCGTCCCGCCGGCCCCGCAGGAGGCGTCGGAGTTCCCGGTGCACGGGGACGAGCGGGCCGCCGCCTTCTTCGACCTCGACAACACCGTCATGCAGGGCGCCGCGTTGTTCCACTTCGGCCGGGGCCTGTACAAGCGGAAGTTCTTCGACACGCGCGACCTCGCCAAGTTCGCCTGGCAGCAGGCGTGGTTCCGGCTGGCCGGGGTGGAGGACCCCGAGCACATGCAGGACGCCCGCGACTCGGCGCTGTCGATCGTGAAGGGCCACCGGGTCGCCGAGCTGAAGTCCATCGGCGAGGAGATCTACGACGAGTACATGGCCGAGCGGATCTGGCCGGGCACGCGCGCACTCGCCGAGGCCCACCTGGACGCCGGTCAGAAGGTGTGGTTGGTCACAGCCGCGCCGGTGGAGATCGCCCAGGTCATCGCCCGCCGCCTGGGCCTGACCGGCGCGCTCGGCACGGTGGCGGAGTCCGTCGACGGCGTCTACACCGGCCGGCTGGTCGGCGAGCCGCTGCACGGCCCGGCGAAGGCCGAGGCGGTACGCGCCCTGGCCGCGGCGGAGGCCCTGGACCTGACCCGCTGCGCCGCCTACAGCGACTCCCACAACGACATCCCCATGCTGTCCCTGGTCGGCCACCCCTACGCCATCAACCCCGACGCCAAACTCCGTCGCCACGCCCGCGCGATGGACTGGCGCCTGCGCGACTACCGCACCGGCCGCAAGGCGGCCAAGGTCGGCATCCCCGCGGCGGCCGGCGTCGGCGCCGTCGCCGGCGGCACCGCGGCGGCCATCGCCCTGCACCGCCGCCGCCGCTGACACCGGCGTACCGCACCGCCACCACTCCCCCACTCGTCACCGGCCGCTCACCACCCGCGCCGCCGTCCATACCGCCCCGCAGCCCGTGCCGCCCAGTGGCGGTACGGGCCTTCGCCGGTCGTTTTCGTGCGGCGCACCCGGATCCGCGGGCAATTGACCGAACGTACGCCCATGCCGTTCTGGCCATTCGACTTGGCGGTGCATTGCCAGCATGCGCCCCAGACATATACCGAAGACGGAACAGATCGGTCAGCAAACGGTCACTCTCCGACGTGCGAACGCACGCCAATCGGTTACGGAAGCGACGGAATCGATGATTTGAGCAACTCGGTGTAGCAGCGCCTGTACGAAGCGTTATTCTCCTCAGACGCAAACCGGTACCCCATCGTCGCTACGACGGGTGAACGGTTCCGCACTGCACGTGATGGAAGCTCTGCCTCTGGGAGTCCCGTGTACCCACACGTCGGGGTTGACGCCTCGGGCCTGGCTACGCTCCGCGCAACGGTCCTGGACCTGCTGCGCGGTCTCGTCCCCACCGCGTACGCCGGCCCCGTATTCGCCACCGCCGCGCCGGTAGGTCCGGCCTACGCGCTGGCCGACGGCATGGAGCAGGTGCCGACTCGCAGCGCCGTGGTCGAGGGGCGACGAGCCGGCGACGGGCGGGCGGCCGGCAGGCGAGGACGCCCGGCCGCGGCGGCCACCGTCCGGCGCCCCGCCGCGGACAGCGACAGCGCCCGGATGATGGAGCTCGTCGAACGCGCCCAGGCCGGCGAGGCCGACGCCTTCGGACGGCTCTACGACCAGTACAGCGACACCGTGTACCGGTACATCTACTACCGCGTCGGCGGCAAGGCGACGGCCGAGGACCTCACCAGCGAGACCTTTCTGCGCGCCCTGCGCCGCATCGGCACCTTCACCTGGCAGGGCCGCGACTTCGGCGCCTGGCTGGTCACCATCGCCCGCAACCTCGTCGCCGACCACTTCAAGTCCAGCCGGTTCCGGCTCGAGGTCACCACCGGCGAGATGCTCGACGCCAACGAGGTCGAGCGCTCCCCCGAGGACTCCGTCCTCGAGTCCCTGTCCAACGCCGCCCTCCTGGACGCCGTACGACGGCTCAATCCGCAGCAGCAGGAGTGCGTCACGCTCCGCTTCCTCCAGGGCCTGTCCGTCGCGGAGACCGCCCGGGTGATGGGCAAGAACGAGGGTGCCATCAAGACCCTTCAGTACCGGGCCGTACGCACCCTGGCCCGGCTTCTCCCCGACGACGCACGCTGAGCGGCGCACACGCTCCGCGACTCTCAACTCACGCTCCGTCGAGGTGTGTTGACTTCTCGATCCGATCAGCCCGGGTCCGTAACCCAAGTGCCGCGCCGCTCGTTGTGCGGGATAGAGGCTCCCTGTGGTCACGCCTTGGCCAATCCTGATCGACCGATCGGAAGAAGCGGCTGTGGACGTGCACCCTCAGGACCCCCGGGGAGTCGACCGTCATGACGAGAGGAGGTGCCGCCAGTGATCGCGAACGTATCGGCGCACCGGCGGGCGAACGCCTTCGCCCAGTCCCTGGAAGAACTGTCCGACCGGGGCACGGCGGCCGAACAGGCCGAAGGACCGGCACGGACCCCGGCTGCCGCGGAACAGACCGAGCAGGGCCGCATGCTGGCCCTCGCCACCGGTCTGGACGCGCTGCCGCGGCCGGAGCTGGACCCCGAGGTCAAGGTCGTCCAGCGGGCCCGCCTGGTGGCCGCGATGGAGGCCATGCTCCAGGAGAGCACCGCGGCGGGCGAGGCGAGTGACCCACCGGTGCCCAGGCAACGGGCGCGCGGCGCACACCGGGCGAGCGGCCTGGGGAAACTGCGGCCGCGCACGCGGCTGAGCAAGTCGCTGGCCGCCGGCGGACTCAGCGTGGGTGTGGCCGCGGGAGCCTTCGGCGGAGTGGCCGCCGCCAGCTCCAGCGCCCTCCCCGGTGACTCGCTGTACGGCCTCAAACGCGGCATCGAGGACTTCAAGCTCACCTACCTGACCGACGGCGCCGACGAGCAGGGCCAGGCCTACCTCGACCTCGCCTCGACCCGGTTGAGCGAGGCCCGCAGGCTGATGGAGCGCGGCCGCGGCGGCGGGCTCGACCACGAGTCGCTCGGCGAGATCCGCCGCACCCTGTCCGGGGTGCAGCACGACGCCACCGAGGGCCACCGCCTGCTGCACGAGGCGTACGAGCGCGACCCCGACTCCCTGCGTCCCATCCAGGCCCTCTCCACCTTCTCGCGGTCCCACCGCGAGGCCTGGGGCGCGCTCCGCGACCGCCTCCCCGTGCAGCTCGGCGACGTCAGTCAGCAGGTGTCGTCGGTGTTCGACGCCATAGACGACGAGGTCGCCCCGCTCCAGTCGATGCTCCCGCAGCACCCCTCCCCGGGCGGCGACGGCAAGCAGCACGGCCCCCGGCCGACGCCGTCCGCCGGTTCGCCCGGCGCCGCGCACTCGGCCCAGCCCAGCGCCGGCGGCGACACAGCCTCCGGCAGCCCCCAAACCGGCAGCGACAGCCCCAGCGCGTCGGCCGGCTCCGGCAGCCAGGACGAGGGGCTGCTCGGCGGCTCCACCGGCGGTCTGCTCGACCCGCCGAAGCCCAGCAGCAGCGCCTCGCCGTCCGCGACCAAGTCGCCCCCCAGCGGCCCCGACGTGACGATCCCGCCGCTCCTCCCGGGCCTGCTGCCCGGCCTCGGCATCAACGCGGAGGACGCGAAGTAGGCGGTGCCGAGCACAGCCCCACGAAGGCGGGGGCACCCCTCACCGGGGGTGCCCCCGCCTTCGTGGCACCGTCAGAAGAACACCGACCTGCGCTGCACCAGCAGCTTGTAGAGGGTGTGCTGGATCTGTTCGCGGACCTGGTCGGTCAGGTTGAACATCAGCATCGGATCCTCCGCCGCCTCCGGCGGATACCCGTCCGTCGGGATGGGCTCGCCGAACTGGATCGTCCACTTCGTCGGCAGCGGGATCGCGCCCAGCGGCCCCAGCCACGGGAAGGTGGGCGTCAGCGGGAAGTACGGGATGCCCAGCAGCCGCGCGACGGTCTTGGCGTTGCCGATCATCGGATAGATCTCCTCGGCCCCGACGATCGAGCACGGGATGATCGGCACGCCCTGGCGCAGCGCGGTCGACACGAAGCCGCCGCGGCCGAACCGCTGCAGCTTGTAGCGCTCGCTGAACGGCTTGCCGATGCCCTTGAAGCCCTCCGGCATCACCCCGACCAGCTCGCCCTGCCCGAGCAGCCGCTCGGCGTCCTCGGTGCAGGCAAGGGTGTGGCCGAGCTTGCGGGCGAGTTCGTTGACCACCGGCAGCACGAACACCAGGTCGGCGGCGAGCAGCCGCAGATTCCGGTCCGCGGGATGCCGGTCGTGGACGGCGACCTGCATCATCAGCCCGTCCAGCGGCAGCGTGCCGGAGTGGTTGGCGACGATCAGGGCGCCGCCCTCGGCGGGAATGTTCTCGATCCCCTTCACATCGACCCGGAAGTACTTCTCGTACAACGGCCGCAGCAGGGACATCAGGAGCTGGTCGGTGAGTTCGGCGTCGTAGCCGAAGTCGTCGACGTCGTAGTCCCCGGTGAGGCGGCGGCGCAGGAACGCCAGACCGCTCGCGATGCGCCGCTCCAGACCGCCGTCCTGCGACGGCCGGCTCGGCGGCTCTTCCTCACTGGTCACGGAGGCATCATCCGGCGCGGCACCCCTGGTGGGCAGGGGCTGCACCTCGCCGACCGCCGCCGACTCGGCGCCGGTGCGGCGGCTCCCCGTGCTCCGGCGCCGCGACGGCCGCTGTCCGGCGCTTCCACGGGACCGGTCGTCGTCGAACGGAATGACCTTGGCGTCCGCCATGGTGCTGCGCTCCTCAGTAGGCGCTCTGCGTCGGGTGGCCACTGCCCGGGTGGGACAGGGCGGCGATCCGGTCGACGGCCCCCGCGAGGACCTCCGGCGGCAGCAGCCCGGGGCCGCGGCTGCGGGCGAATTCTGCGAAGGTCTCCGCGGTCGTGTACTTGGGTGCGAAGCCGAGTGTTTCGCGCATCTGGTCCGTCGCCACGACCCGGCCGTGGGTCAGAAGGCGGATCTGCTCGGGTGAGAAGTCCGTCATTCCCAGCGTACGCACCAGCGAGCCCGCCCACGTCACGGCGGGAAGCAGCAGCGGGACCGTGGGGCGTCCCAGCCGCCGGGAGCACTGCGAGAGCAGCAGCACACCGTCGCCGGCGATGTTGAACGTGCCGCTGTTGAGGGTGGCGCGACGCGGCTCGTGCGAGGCGATCCGCAGGACCTCGATCACGTCGTCCTCGTGGACGAACTGCAACCGCGGGTCGTAGCCGAACACCGTCGGCAGCACCGGCAGCGAGAAGTACGAGGCGAGCGGGGTGTCCGCCGTCGGACCGAGGATGTTGGCGAACCTGAGCACGCACACGGCGACGTCCGGCCGCCGCCTGGCGAAGCCCCGCACATACCCCTCGACCTCGACCGTGTCCTTCGCGAAGCCGCCACTCGGCAGGGACTTGGGCGGGGTGGTCTCGGTGAACACCGCCGGGTCCCGGGGCGCGGAGCCGTAGACGTTGGTGCTGGACTTGACCACCAGCCGCTTGACGGACGGGGACTTCTGGCAGGCGCCCAGCAACTGCATGGTGCCGATGACGTTGGTCTCCTTGACCAGGGCCCGGCTTCCGCTGCCCAGCGCGGTGCCGGTCACGTCCATGTGCACCACCGTGTCGGCGGACGTCTCGGCGAGCACCCGCGCGATCGTGGGCTGCCGGATGTCCGCCTGGACGAAGTCGGCGCCGCCCAGATGGTGCTCGGGCGGGACCGCGTCCACGGCGACCACCCGGTCGACCTCCGGGTCACGCTGGATGCGCCGTACGAACCGGCCCGCGAGCTGACGGGCCACTCCGGTCACGAGCACGACCTGTCCCAAGATCAGCGCCTTCCTTCCCGCCCGGATCACCGCCGGGTTCCCCGTGTGCGGCCAACCTATCGGGTCGAGGTTGCGCTGCGGCGACCTCTCGATGCGCGACGTGACGGCAGGTACGTGCGTGCGAACGGGATCGAGCCACCCGGCGGCCGGCCGGCCCCGGACGCACGCGACCCCCCACCGGATGCGGTGGGGGGTCACAGACACGCTTTCGCGTTGGCGCGTACCTCGCGCGACCGGCGTCTACTTCTTGTTGCGACGCTGGACGCGGGTGCGCTTGAGCAGCTTGCGGTGCTTCTTCTTGGCCATCCGCTTGCGCCGCTTCTTGATAACAGAGCCCACGACTACCCTCGCTCACTTCTCATCACTCGGTGTTTGGGCGCCATGGGCCCACACGACCTACGAGGGGCTAGCCTACCCGCCCGAGCGCTGAGGTCGTAATCGAGGTGTCCGGAGGGATCCGGAAGTGTTCCCTAGTGTCCTTCACGGACCCCTCCTGATCGCCGTCAGGCGGTTTCCACCCCCACGTAGCTCTCGCGGAGGTACTCGTGAACCGCTTGCTCCGGGACGCGGAAGGACCGCCCCACCCGGATCGCGGGCAGATGACCGCTGTGCACCAGGCGGTACACGGTCATCTTCGACACTCGCATGACCGAGGCGACTTCCGCCACGGTAAGGAACTGAACCTCGTTCAGAGGCCTTTCGCCAGCTGCAGCCATGACACACCTGAACCTTCCGCACTCGACGGCCACCGGCTTCCCCTTCCGGTGACTCTTCGTCGCTGCGTGCTCACTCCCCAGACTAGGGGCGGGTGATGCGAGTGGGGAAGAGGTGGACCATCGGCGGCCTACTGTGACAGACACGCGCGATTGAGTACGTAGCGGGCCAGCGGGCGGTAGTAGGCGGGCCGTACGCCGTCATCAAGTGGAACGACGACGGACACCCGCCCCTCCGCCTGCCCGACGAAGAGCGCGGGGTCGTTCGTGTCGGCCGGCCCCATGGCGTCGAACCCCAGCTGACCTGCACCGCAGACCCAGCCGTGATCCCCGATCACCAGTTCCGGCAGCGGGCCGCCGGCGTCGGCCGCCGCCGCGAGCGCCAGCCGAACCGGGAGCGGTGAATGCGTGTGCGCGCCGGGCTCACAACCGGAGCGTTCGGTGCCGGAAGGCCGGACCAGGGCGACTCCTCGTACGTACTCGAGGCGGCACGTACGTAGACCGAACCGGGTCGTTATGTCGACACAGCGACCCTGCGCGGGGGTGAGGACGGTACACCCCGCCGCCGACAGGGCGTCCGCCAGCGCGGCGTAGAAACCGAGCAGCCGGTGCGGGTGCCCGGTGCCGAGGAGCACGGGGGCGCCGCGCCGCGCCGCCGCACCGAGCCGGTCCGCGAAGGCGTCCAGCGCGGCCAGCGTCAGATCCGGGTCGAT
Organism: Streptomyces sp. NPDC004721; assembly: GCF_053601495.1. Classification (NCBI taxonomy): domain Bacteria; kingdom Bacillati; phylum Actinomycetota; class Actinomycetes; order Kitasatosporales; family Streptomycetaceae; genus Streptomyces; species Streptomyces sp. NPDC004721. The sequence goes on along the minus strand of NZ_JBSGBZ010000005.1, from coordinate 4,381 downwards.
GGCATCGGGGCCGAAAGTGTGCCGCGGATCGGCCGAAACACCACACCTGAGCGCCATCAGGTCGATCAAGTCCCGCTGCTGCCAAGGCCCTTCGGGGTCGATCCCGATCAGCACCCGGGGGTCCCTGGCCGCGAACAGCCGATAGCTGCGCAGGCCGGCCTCCCGCGTCGTGGTCACCATCCCGGCGAGACGGGCCCTCACCAGATGGGCGCGCAGCGCCGCGATGCTCAACACCCGAGCGATGCTGACGCACGCCCCCCGCGGTCGTCCCGAGAACCCGGGAACACCGCACAGTCGGCCTAACCGGACGGTCCGTTCACCGGCGACCGGCGCTACGGCAGCAGGCCCCGCAGCGGGAACACCGCCCGCCGGGTCGCCAGGATCGCCTGGTCCAGCCGGTCCGCCGGGTCGTACCCCGCCTCCCAGTCCGCCCAGGACACCGGCCACCGCCCGTCGGTCATCCGCATCGGGCCCAACTGCCGTGTCCGCGCGTACACCGCCTGCCGCCAGCTCTCGGGGATCACCGTCTCCGGCTCCACCGGCCGCCCCGCCGCGATCCCCACCAGATGCGTCCACGACCGGGGTACGACGTCCACCACCGCGTACCCGCCTCCGCCCAGCGCGACCCACCGCCCCTCGGCGTGCTCATGGGCCAGCTCGTGGCACGCCATCTGCACCGCCCGCTGCGCGTCCAGCGACACCGCCAGATGCGCCAGCGGATCCTCGAAGTGCGTGTCCGCCCCGTGCTGGGTGACCAGCACCTGCGGCCGGAAGTCGGCGACCAGTTCCGGCACCACCGCGTGGAACGCCCGCAGCCACCCGGCGTCCCCGGTACCCGCCGGCAGCGCCACGTTCACGGCCGATCCCTCGGCGGACGGGGCCCCGGTCTCCTGCGGCCATCCCGTCTGCGGGAACAGGGTCCGGGGATGCTCGTGCACCGAGATCGTCAGCACCCTCGGGTCCTCCCAGAACGCGGTCTGCACCCCGTCCCCGTGGTGCACGTCGGTGTCGACGTACACGACCCGTTCGGCACCCAGCTCCAGCAGCCGAGCGATCGCCAGCGCGGCGTCGTTGTAGACGCAGAAGCCCGACGCGGCACCCGGCATCGCGTGGTGCAGCCCGCCCGCGAAGTTCACCGCGTGCAGCGCGTCCCCGCGCCACACGGCCTCCGCCGCCGCCACCGACTGCCCCGCGATCAGCGCGGACACCTCGTGCATCCCGGCGAACGCCGGATCGTCCAACGTCCCCAGCCCGTACGTCCCGTCGGCCGATCCCGGGTCCGCCGACGCGGCCTTCACCGCGGCGATGTAGTCCTCCCGGTGGACCAGCCGCAGCGTCGAGTCGCCGGCCGGCCTGGCCGCCACCAGCCGCGTCTCCCGGTCGAGTCCGAGCGCGCCGACCAGTTTCCGGGTCAGGACGAGGCGGACCGGGTCCATCGGGTGGTCCCGACCGAAGTCATAGCCCGTTACTGCCTCGTCCCACATCAGCTGTGCGCGGCCGCTCATGACCGTCACCGTATCGGTCCGGTCGCGGCGCGAACGACCCGGCGCACACCGACGTCACCAGCACCAACACCATGGGCACCAGCATCGCCCCGCGGTAGCTCCACGCGTCGCCCAGCGCCCCCACCAGCGGGGAGCCGACCAGGAAACCCACGTAGTTGAAGATGTTGAGCCGTGCGACGGCCTTGTCCGAGGCGCCCGGGAACAGGCGCCCGGCCGCGGCGAAGGTCTGCGGCACCAGCACGCACAGGCCCAGTCCCAGCAGCGTGAACCCGAGCATGCCCACCCAGGGACCTGGCGCCCCGGCGACCACCGCGAACCCCAAGGCCGCCACCAGCGCGCCCAGCCGTACGACGGCCACGGCACCGAACCGCCGCACCCCGGTGTCCCCGATGGCCCGCCCCAGCAGCGTGGTGACCATGTAGACGTTGTACGGCACCGTCGCCAACTGCTCGGAGCTGCCCAGCGTGTCCTGGAGGTACTTCGCGCTCCAGTTGGAGACGGTCGAGTCCCCGATGTACGCGAACGTCATCACCAGACACAGCGGCAGCAGCAGCCGGAACACGACGGTCCCTCCGCCTTCCCCGGCCTCCCCGCCGGCCTCGTCCGACGCGGCGGCGGAGTCGGCGTCGACGTACCACCGGCTGCCCACGAGGACCGCCGGCAGCAGCACCGCCACCACCGGCAGGTACGACACCCACAGCGCCAGGTGCCAGTGCGCCCCGGCCCAGGCCAGCGAGGCACCCACGATCCCGCCGAGGCTGTAGACGGCATGGAAACCGAGCATGATGCTGCTGCCGTACGCCCGTTGCAGGCTCACCCCGAGCATGTTCATCGAGGCGTCCAGCATCCCCACGGCCAGCCCGAACGCGGCCAGCGCCACGCCCAGTTCGGCGACCCGGCCGCCCGCCCCGACCCCGAGCAGGGACAGGAGGACGACGGGCTGGGACCAGCGCAGCAGCCGGCTGGGCCGGACGCGTTTCACCAGTTGTTCGGTGGTCGTGCTGCCGATACCGGCGAGGATCGGCACGGCGGCCAGGAAGACCGGCAGCAACGCGTCGGAGACCTCGTACCGGCCCTGGATGGCCGGGATGCGCGTCACGAGGAGAGCGAAGGCGACGCCCTGCGCGAAGAAGCTGAACGCCAGCGAGGCCCTACCGCGCCGCAGCACATCTGTCATGGCGGCGAGCGTAGGGCCCTGGGCTACCTGTGGGTAGGTCCGGCGAAAGATGAATTCTGCTCAGCTTCGGGCCAGGGTGAGCCCCTTCGGGGACTTCTGGGCCATGGCGGGCTCCTGGGCGTCGGCGGGCTCCTGGACCTGCGTGGCTTCGGCGTTCGTCTCGGCTTTCAGCTCGGCCATCAGCATGTAGGCCATAGGCCCGGCGGCGAGAGCACCGCTCAGGAGGAACCCGAGCACCATCGTGACCGCCATGATCACGGTGCCCAGCCACACCATGGTGTCCACCGGCACCGTGTAGGCACCCACGACCCGCACCACGCACTCCGCGAGCAGCACCACGCCCCACACCAGCGAGAACACCTTCTCCGTCCGCCGGAAGTCCGCGGATTCGGCGGCCAGTCGCGCCCAGGCGGCCTCCCGCCTCGCGTCGCCCTTCACCAGCCAGGGCTTCATGGCGGCGGTCATCATCGGCCTGCCCAGCGCCACGGACACCAGGATGCCGATGCCGATCGCGCTGCTGACGCCGCTGTCCTTGGCGAGCATCAGCCGCGGGTCACCGGCGACGAAACTGAGCAGCAGCCCGACCACGTTGACGAACAGGATGAGCGCGGCGAGCCCGTTGACCCTGCGCTCCCTGACCGCGGCCCACCCGGTCCGCAGGGCGGGGACCACGCTGCTCCACCCCAGGGCAGCCAGCGTGCTCATCCCGAATCCGTTCTTGAGCAGGTAGTACCCGCCGACCGGCACCGCCACATCCACGAGCAGAGGGGCGAGGTTCGCGCGCTTCGTGTTCGTCGTCATGCTCAGAGCTTCGCGGGCGAGGGGGGTCCGCCAGTAGAAACGATCGTCCGGAGCTCCGCATGACAATTGTCAGTGCCGCGGCGGTGGCCGGCGTCATGTCAGCAGGTCGGCCAACTCCTCCATGTGCGAGAAGAGTTGGGTGGCATCCGCGAGCTTCGCGGCCGGGGTCATCGCGGTGAACCCGTAGACGTCCATCCCGGCGGAGACGGCGGCCCGCACACCCAGCGGGGAGTCCTCGACGACGACGCACCGCTCGGGGGCCACGCCCATCCGGTCGGCCGCGTGGAGGAACAGGTCCGGCGCCGGCTTGCCCCGGCCCACGTCCTGCGAACTGAAGATCCGCTCCTCGTCGAACCACCGGTCAAGTCCGGTGGTCCGTTGTCCCACCCGGATCCGCTCATGACTCCCCGAGGACGCGACGCAGTACGGCGTCCCGTCCACCGTCAGCTTCTCCAGTACGTCGGCGGTACCGGCCACCGGCTTCAGCTCCCGCCGGAACGCGGCGAAGACACGGGCGTGGAAGACGTCGTCGAAGTCGTCCGGCAGCCGCTTTCCCGTCCGCTCCAGGACGAGGTCGTGGATCCGGTGCATCGCCGACCCCATGTAGTCGCGGATGGAGTCCTCGTACGAGGTGGGGTGCCCCAACTCGGTGAGGTAGGCGGCGAGGAGCCGGTTGGAGATGGGCTCACTGTCGACGAGGACGCCGTCGTTGTCGAAGATGACGAGGTCGTAGCGCATGAGTACGAGCCTAAGCGAGTGCCGGCCGACCGAGCGTAAACGCAGAAAACCCCCGTGCCGAATGACACGGGGGTTTTCTTCAAAATTTGTTCGGCGGCGTCCTACTCTCCCACAGGGTCCCCCCTGCAGTACCATCGGCGCTGTAAGGCTTAGCTTCCGG